>JALQTL010000070.1 GCA_023260935.1 Paracoccaceae bacterium | reverse complement strand
CCTTCGACCAGCGCATTGGTGGCAAGCGTGGTGGACAGCGACACCATCGCCACATCCGCCGGCGCCACCCCGGCCGCCGCAAGCGCCGCATCGACCGCGCGGCCGATCCCGAGGCTCAGATCGGCGCGCGTCGTCAGCAGCCAGAACGTGCTGCCTTCGTCGACGAACCCGACCATGCCCTATACGGTGAACACGGTGGAAGAGCATCTCGACATGCTGATGGTCTGCCACCACCTCGACCGTTCGATCCCCGAGGATGTTGCCTTCGCCGAAAGCCGCATCCGCAAGGAGACGATCGCCGCCGAGGACATCCTGCACGACATGGGCGCGTTTTCCATCCTGTCGTCGGACAGTCAGGCCATGGGCCGGGTGGGCGAGGTGATCACGCGCACCTGGCAGACCGCCCACAAGATGAAGCAGCAGCGCGGTCGGCTGGAGGGCGAACAGGGGGCGAACGACAACCTTCGGGTGCGCCGTTACATCGCGAAATACACCATCAATCCGGCCATCGTTCATGGCATTGCCGATCATATCGGCAGCATCACGGTGGGCAAACGTGCCGATCTGGTGCTGTGGTCGCCCGCGTTTTTCGGGGCCAAGCCGGAAATGGTGTTGATGGGCGGCTGTATCGTGATGGCGCAGATGGGCGATCCCAACGCCTCTATCCCCACGCCGCAGCCGATGCATTCGCGCCCCATGTTCGGCGCCTTTGGCGGCAGCCTGACACGCAATGCGGTGACCTTCATCAGCCGCGCCGCCCAGCAAGATGGCCTGCGCGACCGCCTGGGTCTGGCCAAGGAAACGCTGCCCGTGCAGGGCACCCGCGGGCTGGGCAAGCGCGACATGGTGCTGAACGATGCCACCCCGACGATAGAGGTGGACCCCGAAACCTATGAGGTGCGGGCCGATGGCGTGCTTCTGACTTGCGAACCGGCGCGCGAATTGCCACTGGCGCAGCGCTATTTCCTTTTCTGAAATGTCAGTGCAGGGCAGCAGGTTCCGGGGCAACCCGGCGGATCGGCCAGCCGGGCCGGGGGCTGGAAGGCTGGGCCTGCACCGGCAGGGTCTTGACCATGACCACCCGGCGTTCCCGCATGAACCTTGGATCTTCGCGCAGGTCTTGAGGCAGAAGCGACGGGTCGAACACCCGGGTCAGGCTTTCCACCACCGCCACCTGCGACCAGCGCCCCGGCGGCACGGCATCGGGCGCTGCCAGAACGGCCGCGCGCAGCCGCGCCTCACGCAGTTTCAGGCGGGCCAGTTCGGCCCGGACCTGGGCCAGTTCATCGGCGAGCGACATCTGATGCATCGGCGATCCCCTTCCTTGCGCTTTTGTCTGCCAGCTTGGGTGACAAAGGTTAATGCCGCGTATCCGCCCTTAAGCCACCGACAAAAGATGCCCTGCGCAGACCGCGCCCGCCCCCTGTGGGCGCCATGTTCCCTCTTCACCCCGATCCCTTGCTGAGGCCCCCGATGCCAGACCTTCCCCCCGCGCGAACGCTTTTGTCCCACGCCCCCGCGGCCACAGATGGTGTGGTGACGCTGACCTATGACGAACGCCTGATCCGGCGCAAACGTCTGGTCACGGCAGCGGGAGACGGGTTTCTGGTCGATCTGCCGGAAGTGGCCAATCTGGACACGGTCTGGGGCTTCCTGCTGGAAGACGGGCGTGCGGTTCAGGTGAAGGCGGCCGAGGAACCGGTGCTGGTGGTGACGGGCCCGGAAATGGCGCGTTATGCCTGGCATATCGGCAACCGCCACACGCCCTGCCAGATCGAACCCGGCCGGCTGGTGATCCGCGCCGATCATGTACTGGAGGCGATGTTGAAACGTCTGGGCGCCATGGTCCGCCCGGCCCTCGCCCCCTTTGCCCCCGAACTTGGCGCCTATGGCCTTGGCCGCCCGATGGGCCATGACCACGGGCATGACCATGGCCACGACGGGCATCATCACCACCATGGGCACCACCATGGGCAACCTGCGTCTGCCGCCAAGGCTTTTCCCGGATGACGCAGGCAGCCCTTCTGGCCTTGGTGCAGTGGCTTTCTCCGGCCTTTCCGACCGGTGGATTTGCCTATTCCCATGGTCTGGAAACGGTTATCGCAGGGGGCGATCTGCGCACGGCCCCGGCGCTTTACGACTGGCTGCACGATGTGCTGGTCTTTGGGGCAGGGCGGCAGGACGCAATCCTTTTGGTCGCGGGCCTGCGCCCGGGGGCTGACCATGACGCATTGGATGCGCTTGCCCGCGCACTGCAACCGGGCGCCGAGCGGCTGAGTGAGACGTTGGATCAGGGCACTGCCTTTGCGCGCACTGTCGCGGCCCTGACCGGGCGCCCCTTGCCCGCGCGCTGCCTGCCCGTCGCGGTGGCCGAGGCCGCGGCCCCGCTGGGGCTTGATCCGGCGGTGGTGGCGGGGCTTTACCTGCATGCCTTTGCGACCAACCTGGCCACTGTCGCCATGCGCTTCATGCCGCTGGGCCAAGAGGCGGGGCAGGGCGTGCTGGCCCGCCTGCACCCGGTGATCGCCGATCTGGCGGCACAGGCCGCCGACAGCACGGCCGAAGATCTGGGCGGGGCGGCCCTTGGGGCCGATCTGGCATCGATGCGGCACGAAACCCTTGAAACAAGGATATTCAGAACATGACGTCACATGGTCCCCTGCGCGTGGGTATCGGTGGCCCGGTGGGGGCCGGCAAGACCACGCTTACCGAACATCTGGCCCGCGCCCTTGCGCCGCGCTGCTCGATGGCGGTGATCACCAATGACATCTACACGCGCGAGGATGCGGAATACCTGATGCGCGCCCAGGTGCTGCCCGCCGACCGGATCAGGGGGGTGGAAACCGGCGGTTGCCCGCATACCGCCATCCGCGAGGATGCCAGCATCAACCTTGCGGCCGTGGCCGATCTCAGGGCCTCCTTTGCCGATCTGGATCTGATCCTGATCGAATCCGGGGGTGACAATCTGGCCGCCACCTACAGCCCTGAACTGGCGGACCTGACGATCTATGTGATCGACACCGCAGCCGGGCAGGACATACCGCGCAAGAAGGGGCCGGGCCTTACCCGGTCTGACCTTTTGGTCGTGAACAAGACAGATCTGGCCCCCCATGTCGGCGTCGATCCCGTGCTTCTGGAAGAAGATACCCGCCGCGCCCGTGGCGACAGGCCCTATGTCATGGCGCAGCTGCGCCATGGTCGTGGCATCGACGAGGTGGTGGCCTTTCTTCAACGCGAAGGCGGGCTTTCCCTGCGCGGCTGACCCTGCCACCCGCCTTTCCGCCCTTCATCTGTTCGGACATATCCCGGGGCGTCCGCGGGACTGGCCCCCCGGTCCTGCGGCTTGCCGGGGGCGATGGATTCCCGGATCCGGGCCTCACCAAGACAAAAGAAAGGGCCCCCGTTGATCGGGGGCCCTTCCCATTCCGTCCCTACGGACAGCCTGCCCGATCAGTTCGACGCAGGGGCCGCTTCCGCAGCGGGCGACAGCGAGGCAAGGAAGGCCCAGACATTCTTGGCGTCTTCTTCCTTGGTCAGCTTGAAGCTCATCTTCGTCTTTGCGCCCTTGTCATCCAGCTTGGCCTTCAGGAACTTGGCCGGATCGGCGACATATTCGACAAAGTCGGCCTCGTTCCACGCAAAGCCGGACTCGCCCAATTTCTTGATCGAGTCGCCATAGCCGTTGAAGCCTTCATAGCTTCCCGCGGCGCGGCCCGGCAGGCCGTAAAGGTTCGGTCCGGTCTTGGCATTCTTGCCGGCCAGCACGTTGCCATCGGCATCGGCAACCACATGGCAGGTCTGGCATTTTGCAAAGACCTTCTCGCCGGCGGCGGCATCACCCGTCGGTGCATCCTGCGCCAGCACGGGGGCGCCAAGGGCGAAGGTGGCAAGTGTCAGTGCAGTCAAGGTCAGTCTCATGGGATCCTCCCGGTTTCCTTGCGGGCTTAGTAAGTGGCTCGGTTTTGGGTAAAGGCAAGGCAGCAAAGACATTACAGCGCCCTGCGCAACAAGTCGTGATCGTGAGGTGGTTCAGCAAAAGGCATCAGGTGGGGCGGCATCAGGCAACGGCATGGGCCACGGCGCAACGTTTCCACAGCGCGCTCAGGGCCGCGACCAGATGATCGATGTCGGCATCCGAATGCAGCGGCCCGGGCGTGATGCGCAGGCGTTCGGTCCCCTTGGGCACGGTGGGATAGTTGATGGGCTGCACATAGATGCCCCAGTCGTTCATCAGGATATCGCTGATCATCCGGCACTTGACCGGGTCGCCGATCATCACCGGGATGATATGGCTGCCATTGGCCATATGGGGGATGCCCGCGGCATCCAGCCGGGCACGCAGCCGGCGCACACGGTCTTGTTGCGCGGCCCTTTCGGCACCCGATGCCTTCAGATGCCGGATCGACGCCGCCGCCGCCGCTGCCACGGCCGGGGGCAGGGCGGTGGTAAAGATGAAGCCGCTGGCAAAACTGCGGATGAAGTCGCACAGAGGCGTGCTGCCGGTGATATAGCCGCCGACGCAGCCAAAGGCCTTGCCCAGCGTGCCCTCGATCAGGTCGATCCGGTGCGCAAGGCCCAGTTCTTCGGTGACGCCGCCGCCATGCGGGCCATACATCCCCACCGCATGCACCTCGTCGATATAGGACAGCGCGCCATGCGCTTCGCAGACCTCGACGATTTCGCGGATGGGGGCAATGTCGCCGTCCATCGAATAGACGCTCTCGAAGGCCACGATCTTGGGCCTGTCACCCACCGCATGCAGCTTGCGGTCCAGATCGCGCCAGTCGTTGTGCTTCCACAGCACCTTGTCGGCGCGGCTATGGCGGATGCCTTCGATCATGCTGGCGTGGTTCTTTTCATCCGACAGGATCACCGCGTTCGGAATGCGGCTGCCCAGGGTGGAAAGGGCGGCCCAGTTCGACACATAGCCGCTGGTGAACAGCAGCGCCGCCTCCTTGCCATGCAGATCAGCCAGTTCGCGTTCCAGCAGCACATGGTGGTGGTTGGTGCCGCCGATGTTGCGGGTGCCGCCCGCGCCGGTGCCGCAGCTTTGCACCGCCTCGACCATCGCGTTCACGACCGTGGGGTGTTGCCCCATGCCCAGGTAATCGTTCGAGCACCAGATGGTGACATCGCGCAGGGCCCCGTCCTTGTGGTTTCCAGCCCGGGGAAAGCTGCCGCAGCGCCGTTCCAGATCCGCGAAGACGCGATAGTTGCCTTCCTGTTTCAGGGCATCAAGCTGGCGTGCAAAAAGGGCATCAAAGTCCATGGGTCGTCACTTTCTTGCTGGCGCTGGAACTATCCCCTGCCCAGCGGCCCCGGGGGGCGCATGGCGGCCGGCCGGGGCCGGTCTTTCTGGAATGGGGGGTGGATGGAAAAGGCGGGCCGCATGCGGCGCTGCGCCTGTTGCGGGGTCACGGGCCATGCTGCTCTCCCTTGGCGCGGGGGCTGGCGGGGCGGGCCTCGGGCAGCATCCAGCGCCACAGCTTCTGATCGGGCAGCGGCACCACCATGAACCAGTGTTCCAGCAGCGCCAGCAGCGTCAGCGCCGACAAAAGCGTGAAGCCCACCAGCGCGCCATCGGTGGTGGCGCTGCCAGCCCGTTCCAGCCAGCAATAGGACGCATAGCTGAGCGCCGAGACCGAGATCGGGAAGACCCAGTTCATCTGCGCGCGCAGGAAATGGCTGGACAGATGTGCCAGCGGGCGCGGCAGGAATTCGGTATGAATGCGCGGCACGCCGAAAAACAGGTTCAGCTTGGCCGAGATGCGGGCAAAGAACAGGATTGCAAAGGTCCACAGGCCAAAGATGTTTGCCTCATCATGCTGCATCGTCAGGATATACAGCAGCAGCGCCACCAGAAGCGCCTCGTGCCACAGGATCGTTCCGATGGCGCGCAAGAAGCGTTCCCACAGCGGCGCGAAGGGCGGGCAGGGCCGCGTGTTGGGCCCGGCGATGATGCCGGACAGAAAGGCAAGCTCGGCCCAGGCCCAGACCGCAAGCGCCGACAGAAAGGCCAGATAGGCCCCCCGCGCGCTGGTATCATCGGCCGTGGCACCAAGGCCGACGATGCCGCCAAACAACAGCGGCAGGCCCAGAAGCACGCTCCACAAATGGGCGTCGCCGCCCAGATTGTCGGCCCGGCGCACGCGCCACATCAGGATGCCGGTGGAAAACCACCACAGGAAAATGGCCGAAAGCGCCGCGATCCAGGGGTTCATCATGGCGCAGCCCCCCCGGAAAAAGCCAGAGCGCGGCGGCGGAACGCGCCCATTCCGCCGCCGCTATCACCGTCCCCCGGGACCGGGGTGCCGGCGATATGGGTGTTCCCGGTCAATACGACGGTTCCAGCCGCACCGAGGCGGGCGGCGTATTGCGCTTGACGGGAATGAGGTAGAGCGAGGCAAAGGCCAGCCCGGCGCGGGCCCCGGCAAGGGCCCCTGCGATGCGGCCCGAAAGCCCGCCCTTGCGCTTGGCCTTTTCCATCGTGATCATCGCCGCATTCATCCGGCGCAGGCCCGGAATCCAGCGCGGATGGTCGATGTCGATTTCCACCGGAAAGACCTGCCGCGCGATGGTCGAGGTCTTGCGGAACACCTCCTGGTCATACCAGTCGATATCGACGCCAAGGGCTTCGTGGAAATCCTTGCGGGCATGGTCACGCACCCACATCGTCGAATAGACCGCCACAAGGAAGAAGCGGATCCACAGCTTTGCCTGCCAGCTTTCGGTGATCTTCGGATCTGTCCGCATCAGCAGGGCAAAGGCTTCGCCATGGCTGAATTCATCGTTGCACCATTCGCGGAACCACTTGAAGATCGGGTGGAAGCGGTGTTCGGGATGCGCCTCAAGGTGGCGGTAGATGGTGATATACCGCGCGTAGCCGATCTTTTCCGAAAGATAGGTGGCGTAATAGATGAACTTCGGCCGGAAGTAGGTGTATTTCTTCGACTTGGTCAGAAAGCCAAGGTTCACCGCCATGCCCGCCTCGCGCAGGGCATCGTTGATGAAGCCTGCGTGCCGCGCCTCGTCGCGGGCCATGTAGTTGAACAGCTCGCAGATATCCGGGTTGTTGCCCCGACGCTTCATTTCCTTGTAAAGCACGCAGCCCGAAAATTCGGCCGTGCAGGACGATACCAGAAAGTCGATGAATTCGCTGCGCAGGGCAGGGTCCATCCCTTTCCAGTCCACCTCGTCCCAATCGGCGTTCTTCTTGAAATGGCCCTTGTTCGGGTCCGATTTCATCTGGCCGATCAGCTTGTCCCAGTCCTCGCGCACGGAACTGACGTCGATGCGGTCCATCTCGTCAAAATCCGTGGTGTAGAAGCGCGGGTTCAGCAGGGTGGTTTCTGTCGCCATGGCCGTGGTGTCGAACTTGTCGGCCAGTTCGGCATGCAGCTCGCCATGGGTGGTGTCATGTTCCACGTCTTTCATACCGCCAACTCCTCGCTGAACGAGAACTCGCAGAGTTCCATGAAATCCAGATCGCCCGTCAGCTTGGTCCACTGGCGCTCCAGCCAGCTTGCCCGGGTAATGGTGGCAACGCGGTCCTCGATGATCACTTCGCCCCAGGCGGCCACGACGGGCGCGCCATGCACCAGCACCTCGTCGCCCGGATGGACGACGGCGCCGTTGTTGAAGCGGACATGGGCGTGCAGGCTTTCGAACCGGTGGCTGACCTCGACGGTGCAGGGCACCCGTTCCGTTTCCTTGGTGAAAAATCCCATTTTTCTGGTTCCCTTTATTTCTGTGCCATCAGCCGTTCGAACGCGGCTTTATTGTCGGCTCCGAAGGCATAGAGTTCCGCACTCCAGCCCGTGACGGGGTCTTCGGCCACGATGCGGCCGTTCGAGTATTCCACCACCTTCATCGGGGGATTGCCGGTCACACGGGCAACCAGCCGTGCCCGGGCCATCCCCGACTGGATGACGGTGACGAACCCCCCATGCGGCAGGTCCAAGAGCACGGTTCCGTCAAGATCGCGGACGACCACGGCTTGCGCCGAAAGACCTTCCAGAATGAACTGCCGTTCCCGGACCACTTCGGCGGCAGGTGGCACGCCCACATGCGGGCGGTTGGTGACGACCGAAAAGGTCACGATCGCCAATGTGAACAGGGCAAGGGCCAACATCGCCCAAAGCAGGGTGCGCGGGATCATCTCGCGCTCGGGGCTTTGTCTGTCGGCAAGGGTACGAAGCTGTGCCATCTTCGCCCCCTTATTCCGCAGCCACGGCCGCGGTTGCCGGGGCAACCTTGGTCACGCGGGGTTCGTTCAGCTTGGCCTGCGCCTGATCGGCCAGCAGCCGCGCCACCGCCCCGGCATCGGGGATGCAGCGGAACGCGGGTTGGGTGACGCGGGCATGGCCCGGGCGCAGATGCGGCCAGAGCGTCAGGTAGGAAATCCGCGCGCCATCCGTCAGTTCCATCGCGATGGTGCCGGTGCCGCCGGGCCGGGTTTCAAGCCGGGCGGTGGCGATGCGGATGAAGGGGATGGTATAAGTGACAGGCAGGGCTGCCCCCGCCTTGATGATCACGCGGGCTGTGGTGATCGTGTAGACAGAGCCCTTGGCTTGCGCGAAAGCCAGTGCAAACACCACGCCGTAGCCAAGAACCGTCAGCACCAGATAGGGAATGGCCGTGGCAAGCATCAGGCTGGCGCCGCCTGTCGCATAGGCGCCACCCGCCCGCCAGACCACGATGGCCAGCATATAGGCGAGGATCCAGTTGATCTTGAAGGCCTCTCTGGCCAGTCGCATGGCATCGGGGCGACCCTGCCATACGATCGTTTCGCCTTGCGGCAGTTCGGCCGGCAGTCCCGGGACCGGCTCGAAATCGAAATCCTTGTCATGGTCTGACATTCCAGACCCTCCGTCGTTCAGGGTAAGACGGGGCGGCGCGGGCGCGCGCCGCCCCCCTTGTCATCAAAAGCCGCGCTTGCGGCCTTTCGCGTAAAGCCAGCCGCCGGCGACGTAGCCCGAGATCTTGTCTTCCTCGAGCTTGGTAACGGTGGTCAGCGACCGGGTGGCCGGAATACCCTCGAACAGGTCCGAGGTGATGGCATTGACGCGCACACGGTCGGCCCAGATCTTGGCCATGGTCATCGGGATCAGGCGGCGCGAGCCGGAGTTCAGCTCTACCTCCAGATAGCGGACAAGTTGTTCTGGGGCATCGACCCACATGTCGCTGATGCGCCCCACCACTTCCAGATCGCCCGCCTGCACCGGCAGGCCGCGCGGATCGCGCCCGGCGCTGACCGTAAAGCCCTTGGCCTGCGCCATCGGCACGATCTTGGCATGGCCGTGGCCATCCAGCTCCGGCTCATCCGCCCGGGGAACCCAGGATGCGGGGCCCACGCCGTCGGCCAGCGGGTTGCCGGTCGGCGCATGGGGGAAGCCTTCGGACACGGCCGTGCGGGCCAGTGCCAGATCCTGCCGCCGGTGCGCCGCCTCATTCGCGGCCGAAGGTACGGTCACCTCACCCTTGCCATGCGGCAGCTTGAAGGTCTTGGGCTTGGGCACCGGGAAGGGGCCCTGGTTCGGGGCCGGCAGGCCGTCCTCGGTTTCCAGAGGATAGCCTTCGCGCATGTTTTCCGTTTGCAGGTAATAGATCAGCAGGGCGAAGAAGCCCCAGAAGAGCCAGATCGCAAGGCTCGCCATATCGAAGTTTCCGAAGAAAGTGACGCCAACCATGGGTGTTGTCCTCCGCTGTCAGGTTGGGAATTCGACGAGGCGGAGGCCGCCTTCGCCCGGTTTGGTCTTGTGGTTCAGGATGCCCAGCTTGACCAATGGGCCAAGCACGGCGAGGGTTGCAAAAAGCAGCCCGATTTCAATGTGGTAGACGAAGGAATAGCCTACCGAAGGGTCGGAAAGGCCGCCCAGGTGGCCGGCTTCGACCAGATGGGTGACGACATCGCGCAGCGTGCCACCGATCAGGATGGCAAGGCCCGCGGCCGTGGCCTGCGCCGCCCCCCATGCCCCCAGGGCCAGGCCAGCACCCGCCCCACCGGTTCTGGGCAGGGTCATGGCGGCGGTCAGGGTCGATATGCCAAAGATGCCGCCGCCCCAGCCAATGCCGAAGGCGCCGGCGTAAAAGATCGTGGCACTGTCCAGCGGGGCGGCAAAGATCACCGCCGAAAAGGCCGCGATCCCCGCCAGAACCCCGCGCGCGGCCATGCGATAGGGGTCATCCCCCCGCTTCAGCCAGCGCGCCGCCACCACAAAGCCTGCCAGCGCGCCAAGCGCCCAGGCGGCGGTCAGCAGCGTGGTCGCGCCCACCGAAAGGCCAAGGATCTGCCCGCCATAGGGTTCCAGCAGCACATCTTGCATGTTGAAGGCCAGCGTGCCCACGACAACGACCGCCAGCAGCCGCCCCGCAGACCCGCCCGAAAGGAAATCGGCCCAGGCATCGCGGAACCTCGGGCGCGGCTCCTCGCGCTCGGCCCGCGTCATCGGCCTGACCTTTTCCTGCTTCCACAGTGCGATGACGTTCAGCACCAGCGTGGCAAGGCCGCAGCCCTGCACAACGCGCACCAAAACGATCGGGTCATAGTCGCGCAGCAGCCAGCCGACGATGATGGCGGATACGCCCATCCCCGCCAGATACATGACAT
>JALQTL010000055.1 GCA_023260935.1 Paracoccaceae bacterium | reverse complement strand
TCGAAGTCCAGCGGTAGCTCGATCCCGCCCTCGGCCTCGACATAGATTCGCACCATGCCCTCATCCGTCGGCCCGATTTGCAGGTTCGCGGCGATTTCGCTCTGGTCGTTGATGCTCATGGCGTTCTCCGTTTTCGGTTCTGGTGGCCTAGCGCCGAAAAAGCGTCATGGCAAGCACGCGAGGGGGTTGCATTCCCCCGCCGGGGGGGGTAAATCGCCCGCAAGTGCCGACTTAGCTCAGTTGGTTAGAGCACCAGATTGTGGATCTGGGGGTCCCCCGTTCGAGCCGGGGAGTCGGTACCATCCTTTCCTTTGATCATTCATGCAAGAACGGTTCCTTCCCCTCTGGGGGCTGGGGTCTTTTCCTTGCCGCGTCGCAAGGCTATGGTCCGCCTCCCACTACAAGATCAGGGAATGACCATGTTGCCAGAGACCAGCCGCCGCATCGCCCAGACCATTGCCGGGGAAATCTCTGCCGGCGCGGCACAGGTCAGCGCGGCCGTGGCTCTGCTGGACGAGGGCGCGACCGTGCCCTTCATCGCGCGCTATCGCAAGGAAGTGACGGGCGGGCTGGATGATTCGCAACTTCGCCTGCTGGCCGAACGTCTGACCTACCTGCGCGAGATGGAGGCACGGCGCAGCGCGATTGCGGCCTCGATCACCGAACAGGGCAAGATGACGGATGCGCTGGCCCTGTCGCTGGCCCGTGCCGCCACAAAGGCCGAACTGGAAGATATCTATCTGCCCTTCAAGCCAAAGCGCCGGACAAAGGCGATGATCGCCCGCGAAAACGGCCTTCAGCCATTGGTAGAGGCGATTCTGGCGGATCGGCGGGCCGATCCGGCAAAGCTGGCGGCGGACTTCATCACCGAAGCCGTGCCCGATGCCAAGGCCGCGCTGGAAGGCGCGCGCGACATCATCGCGGAAGGTCTGGCCGAAGACGCCGCTCTTCTGGGCCGTCTGCGCGATCACATGCGTCAGGTCGGCATTGTCACGGCGCGGCTGGTGGCGGGCAAGGAAGCCGAAGGCGCCAAGTTTTCCGACTATTTCGACCATCAGGAAAAATGGTCGACCGCCCCCAGCCACCGCGTGCTGGCCATGCTGCGGGGGCGCAACGAAGGCGTGCTGTCCGTCGATCTGGCGATTGACCCGGATGCCCCGCGGGGCGAAAGCCCGGCCGAGCGTGCCTGCGGGGCCGCATTGGATGCCGGCGGCAGCGGCCCGGGTGATGCCTGGCTGCGCGATGCGGCAAGCTGGGCATGGCGGGTAAAGCTGCGCACTTCGCTGTCGCTTGATCTGATGGCCGATCTGCGGGACCGGGCCGAGGCCGAGGCGATCAACGTCTTTGCCCGCAACCTGAAAGACCTGCTGTTGGCCGCGCCTGCGGGCGGCAAGGCGACGATGGGCCTTGATCCGGGCATCCGCACCGGGGTGAAGGTTGCCGTGGTCGATGCCACGGGCAAGGTGCTGGCCACCGATACTGTCTATCCCTTCCAGCCGAAGAACGACCTGCGCGCTGCGCAGGTGACGCTGGCCCGCCTGATCGGCGCCCATGGGGTGAAGCTGATCGCCATCGGAAATGGCACCGCCAGCAGGGAAACGGAAAAGATGGTGGCCGATCTTCTGGCGCATCTGCCGGCAACGGCACAAAAGCCGGTGAAGGTCATCGTGTCCGAGGCAGGGGCCTCGGTCTATTCGGCGTCGGAACTGGCGGCGCGCGAATTCCCCGATCTGGATGTATCGCTGCGCGGCGCCGTTTCCATCGCGCGGCGCCTGCAAGACCCATTGGCCGAACTGGTGAAGATCGAGCCGAAATCCATCGGCGTGGGCCAGTATCAGCATGATGTCGATCAGTCGCGCCTTGCCCGGCAACTGGATGCGGTGGTGGAAGATGCGGTGAACGCGGTGGGGGTGGATCTGAACACTGCCTCGGCCCCGCTTCTGGCGCGCGTGTCGGGGCTTGGTCCCGGTCTGGCCGAAGCCATCGTTGCGCACCGTGACCAGAACGGCCCCTTCGACAGCCGCCGCGCGCTGCTGAAGGTGCCCCGCCTTGGCCCCAAGGCCTTTGAACAGGCGGCCGGCTTCCTGCGCATCACCGGCGGGAAAGAGCCGCTGGATGCAAGTTCCGTCCACCCCGAAGCCTATGATCTGGCGCGCAAGATCGTGGCGGCCTGTGGCCGCGACATCCGGCAGATCATGGGCGATAGCGCCACCCTGCAACGGCTGGACCCGCGTGCTTTCATCGATGACCGCTTCGGTCTGCCCACTGTCAGGGACATTCTGGCCGAACTGGAAAAACCCGGCCGCGACCCGCGCCCCGGGTTCAAGACCGCGACCTTTGCCGAAGGCGTGGACACGATCACCGACCTGAAGCCCGGCATGCTGCTGGAAGGCACCGTCACCAATGTGGCGGCCTTTGGCGCCTTTGTGGATATCGGCGTGCATCAGGATGGGCTGGTGCATGTCAGCCAGCTTGCCGACCGTTTCGTGAAAGACCCGCATGAGGTGGTGAAAGCCGGCGATGTGGTGCAGGTGCGTGTGGTCGAGGTGGATGTGCCCCGCAAGCGCATTGGCCTGACCATGCGCAAGGACAGCGCCGATGCCCGCGAAAACGCCCGTGACCGCGCAGCGGATCGGGGGGCGGGAAATCGGGGGGGCGCCAAACAGGGGGCGGGGTCGCAACAACCACCCCGTGCAGCCCGCAGCGCCGAAGCAATCCCTACCGGGGCGTCGGGGGGGAACCCGTTTGCCGATGCCCTGCGGGGCAAGTTTCCGAGATAGGCCCTACGGAGCTGACCCCGGAATATTCGTGACAGAGGAAAGGCGAAGAGCGAGGGCGCCGGGTCAGTTCGCCCGGCGTTTCGGCAGGAAGGGCAGGGGGGCGACGGGCACGCCCTCTTCGATCAGCTTTTTCGCCTCTTCCGGCTTCGCCTCTCCGTAGATCGACCTTTCGCGGCTTTCGCCGGCATGGATCTTGCGCGCCTCGGCCACGAAGTTGACCCCGACATATTCCGAGTTCGCCTCGATCTGGGCGCGCATCGCGGCCATGGCTTCTTCCAGCGCAGAGGCGGGGGTGGCGAGGTCAGGCTTTTCGGCCGCGGCGGCTGCCTTGCGGGCCGGTTGAACCGACGGCGCCATCAGCAGCTTTTCAATCTGTGCATCGCCGCAGACGGGGCAGGCGACATGACCGGCCCCGCGCAAGGCATCATAGGCGGCTGCCGACTGGAACCAGCTTTCAAATTCATGCGCCTTGGCGCATTTCAGCGCGTATCGGATCATTCTGTTCACTGCCTTGATCGGCCCGGTCATCGGGGCCAGGATCAAGACCTATCCACTCTGGCCGCGAAATCAAGCACCCGGTGCCGTATCCGGCCGCGTATCCTGCGCGGCACCCCCTGTCACAAGCGCCGGATCGGCATCGACGCGGCACAGCAGTTCGCGCAGTTCCGGTTCGGCAACCTTGCGGGCGGCCTTTTCGGCGCGAAACCACTTGCGCCGACGTTCGGCCCGTTCGGGAAAGCTTTCGGCCAGCCGTTGCACCCGTAGCCCGAAAACGGTGACGGCGCAGGCCAGTGGCGGATCAGGCAAGCGCCGCTTGGCATAGGTGTAAAGCCCCAGAGGAGCCTCGGCCATCTGGCCCTCGACCCCTGCCTCTTCCCACGCTTCGCGCGCGGCCGAAGCGGCGGGTTTCAGCCCCTTGCCCGGCCAGCCCTTGGGGATGACCCAACGCCCGGTATCACGGCTGGTGACAAGCAGAACCTCTACCCGGCCGCGGTGCAAGCGCCAGCACAGCGCGCCATATTGGTCGCGGCGCACCCCTTCCGCCTTGGCGAAATCTTCCGTCTTCGATGTCTTCACTGCGGTGCCTGTCATCTTTTCCGGCCCGGTTCTGGCGCGCGGGCCTGTTTTTTTGGATAAGCCTGTGTTGTTTGGTCAAATATGACATGCGCGTAAACAGATTCCCATTGCCGCAGGACAAATTGTCCCGAAAAATTGCCAAAAAGCCGCGATGACCTATGCTTTATGGCGCAACCGGAGGGTGTTTCATGCGTCGCGCAGTGCTGTTTGTGCTTTCCTTGTGCCTTTTGCCCTTTGCCGCCCTTGCTGGCAGCGGGTTTTCCTTTGCCGGTATCGACGGGGGCACGCTGAACATGGATGATTGGCGGGGCCGCCCGGTGCTGGTGGTTAACACTGCCTCGCTTTGCGGGTTCACGCCGCAATATGATGATTTGCAGACCCTTTACGACCGTTTCTCGGATCGCGGCCTTGTGGTGCTGGCGGTGCCATCGGATGATTTCCGGCAAGAGCTGGCCTCGGCCGAAGAGGTCAAGGATTTCTGCGCCGTCAACTTTGACCTGACCTTGCCAATGACCGATATCACCCATGTAAAGGGGGATCAGGCGCATCCGTTCTTTCGCTGGCTTGCCGCCGAACACGGGTTTACGCCCGGCTGGAACTTCAACAAGGTGCTGATCGGACCGGAGGGAGAGGTTCTGGGAACATGGGGATCGACGGTCAAGCCCACCTCGCAGGCGATCCTGTCGCGGATCGAGCCGCTTCTGAACTGACACCTGCCGTGCCCGGGCCCGAGGGGCCGCTGTTCATCGGGTCAGACATCTATCGTGGGTCTTCCTATGGCAGGAACCACCCGCTGCGGGTGCCGCGGGTATCAACGGTGATGGATCTGTCCCGCGCCTTGGGTTGGCTGCCGCGCGAGCGCTTTCGCCTGAGCCCCAGGGCAAAGCCCGCGGCCCTGACCGCATGGCATACCCCGGCCTATGTGGCCGCACTGAAGGCGGCCGAGGCCACGGGCGAGGTGGATGACGAGACGCGCGCGCGCCACCACATCGGCACGCTGTCGAACCCGGTTTTCCCGCAGATCTTTTCGCGCCCCGCCACAGGGGCCGGCGGGGTGATGCTGGCGGCCGAAATGCTGGCGCGGCAGGGGGGTGCCATCCATGTGCCGGGGGGCGGCACGCATCACGGGTTGCCAGACAGGGCAAACGGCTTTTGCTATCTGAACGATCCGGTGCTGGCGATGCTGGCCTTTCGCGCTTTCGGGGTCAGGCGGATCGCCTATGTCGATATCGACGCCCATCATTGTGACGGGGTGGAACATGCCTTTGCCGGCGATCCCGAAACGCTGTTGATTTCCACCCATGAAGAAAACCGCTGGCCCTTTTCGGGCCTGCTGGAGGATGACGGGGGCGGGAACTGTTTCAATCTTCCCTTGCCAAAAGCATTGAATGACAGCGAGATGCGGGCCGTTCTTCACGGCCTGATCCTGCCGCGGGTCAGCGCCTTCGCGCCCGAGGCGATCGTGCTTCAGGCCGGGGCGGATGCGGTGCTCGAAGACCCTCTGGCGCGGCTGGCGCTATCAAACAATGCCCATGCCGAGGTGATGCAGGCCCTGCGTCCGCTGGCCCCGCGCTTCCTGCTTCTGGGGGGCGGCGGATATAATCCCTGGACGGTGGGGCGGCTCTGGACGCTGCTTTGGGGCCTGTTGTCGGGGCAGGAAATCCCCGACCGCTTGCCGCCCGCCGCGCAATCGGTTCTGGGTGCGCTGCACTGGGGCGGCGGCGGGCGTCCGCCGCCCGAGGCGCATCTGATCACCACGCTGCGCGACCCGCCCCGCGAAGGCCCCGTGCGACCCGAGGTGAGGGACAGGCTGGCCCGGCTGGCAGGGCGATGATCCGGGCGTTTCTGGGCATTGCCTTGCCGGCCGAGATCCGGTCAGCGCTGACGGTGCAGCAATTCCTGCTGCCCTTGCCGCGCAAGCTGGACCCGGAGCAGTTCCACCTGACGCTGGTCTTTCTGGGTGAGGTGCCAGAGCCGGTGCTGGAGGCCGCGCATGACGGGTTTCAGACCCTGCGCAGCGCGCCTTTCCCGCTGGCGCTGAAGGGGATCGGCCATTTCGGCGGGGAACGGCCACGCGCCGTCTGGGCCGGGGTGGCGCCGTCTGATCCGTTGATGCGCTTGCAGGCCAAGGCCGAATATATTGCCCGCCGGGCAGGTTGCCCGTTGGAAAGCCGCCGCTTCGTGCCGCATGTCACCCTTGGCCGCTTTCAGCCCCCGCCGCCGGCCGAGGCGATGCGGCTGGAACGCGCAATTGCCGAAGGCGGCGGCTTTGGCACCCCGCCCTGGACGGTGACAGAGATGACGCTGTGGCAAAGCCACCTTGGCCCAAAGGGGGCCCGGCATGATGTGCTGGCAACCTATCCCCTGACGGCTTAGCGCGCCTTAGCCCGGGGGGCGCCGGCCCGGCCAGTCCGTCGCCTCGTGCCACGCAAGGCCCATGGCAAGAACCGCCGCATCATCGCCCGCCCGGCCAATCAGTTGCATGCCCATCGGCAGGCCTCCGGCGCCAAAGCCGCAGGGCAGCGCAAGCGCAGGCAGGCCGGCAAGCGA
>JALQTL010000479.1 GCA_023260935.1 Paracoccaceae bacterium | reverse complement strand
AAAATGCAAAATTAGAACTTCTAAAAGAATTTATTGCACAGAAGAATAACGCCAATTCCTTTCAAACGGTAAAGGCTTTGCTTTCCGAAGTGACCTCGAATATCGCTCATAAGTATAAAATCAAGGCGGATCGCAGCGGCTGGCCCGTTTCGTGGGCAAGTCGAAGACCATGGAAATGGTGCTGACGGGCCGGATGATGGATGCGGCCGAGGCCGCGCAATGCGGGCTGGTCAGCCGTGTGGTACCGGCAGCAGATCTGGTGGACGAAGCCCTGCGCGTGGCGGCCGTGATCGCCGGCCTGTCGGACCCGGTGGTCGCCATGGCCAAGGATGTGGTGAACCGCGCCTTCGAAACCTCGCTTGCCGAAGGTCTGGTCGTTGAACGACGGGTTTTCCATTCCACCTTTGCGCTGGATGACCGGGCCGAAGGCATGGCCGCTTTTGCCGAAAAGCGCAAACCGCAGTTTCGCCACAGGTAACGCCATGCAGATCAACGGTTCCGTTTTCATCGTGACAGGGGCGGCTTCGGGGCTTGGGGCCGCTACGGCCGAAGGTTTGGTCGCCGCCGGGGCGCGCGTTGTGCTGGCTGATCTGAACGCCGAAGCCGGGGCCGAAGTTGCCGCCCGCCTTGGGCCCGCCGCGCGTTTTATCGCAGCCAATGTGGCAGATGAAACCGATGGGCAGGCCGCCGTGGCCCTTGCGGGCGAAGCCTTTGGCGGGCTTCAGGGTCTGGTGAATTGCGCCGGCATCGCGCCGGGCGAAAAGACGGTGGGCAGGGAAGGGCCGCACCAGCTTGAAAGCTTTGCACGGGCGGTTACGGTCAATCTGGTGGGCAGCTTCAACATGGCCCGGCTTGCCGCTGCGGCCATGGCCGGCAACACGCCGAATGCGGGTGGCGAGCGTGGCATCATCATCAACACCGCCAGCATCGCGGCCTATGACGGACAGATCGGCCAGGTTGCCTATGCGGCCAGCAAGGCCGGGGTGGCGGGCATGACCCTGCCCATGGCGCGCGATCTGTCGCGCCTTGGCATCCGGGTGATGACCATCGCGCCGGGCATCTTCCTGACGCCCATGCTGATGGGCCTGCCGCAAGAGGTGCAAGACAGCCTTGGCGCGGCCGTGCCCTTTCCCTCGCGCCTTGGTCAGCCATCCGAATACGCGGCGCTGGTGCGGCATATCGTCGAAAACCCCATGCTGAATGGCGAGGTCATCCGTCTGGACGGCGCCCTTCGCATGGCCCCGAAATGAGGTTCCCATGTTTCACGCGACCCTGACCTTCGATCTTGGCGAAGACGTCGCCGCCCTGCGCGACATGGTGCATGACTGGGCCCAGAACCGGGTGAAGCCGCTGGCGGCGGGCGTGGATCAGGGCAACGCCTTTCCGAACGAGTTGTGGGCGGAAATGGGCAGCCTTGGCCTTCTGGGCATCACCGTTTCCGAAGACTATGGCGGGGCGGGGATGGGCTATCTGGCCCATACCGTCGCGGTCGAGGAAATCGCCCGCGCCTCGGCCAGTATCAGCCTGTCTTACGGCGCGCATTCCAACCTTTGCGTGAACCAGATCAAGTTGAACGGCAGCGAAGAGCAAAAGCGCAAATACCTGCCGGGCCTGATTTCCGGCCGCCATGT
>JALQTL010000466.1 GCA_023260935.1 Paracoccaceae bacterium | reverse complement strand
ATCGTGATCTCCAGCCCGCTGTCACGCCGCGCGGCTTCGGTGACGCTGTGATCGGCGGCCAGCAGCATCGGCGAAGCATCGCCCTTCAGGATCGAGGTATAGACGAGGCGCCCCACCCCCGCCGCCTTCGCCGCCGAGATCACCTTGCGGTGCTGCCCCGCCCGGTCGTCAAAATCGCTGGACGAGATCAGCACCAGCACATCCACCCCCGCAAGGGCGGCCGCATCGGCATGGGTGTAGTCAAAGGCGCGCACCCCGACGCCAAGGTCGGCCGCCTTTTGCGGATTGCGCGCCAGCGCGATGGGTGCGGCCCCTCGTGCCTGAAGCGCTGCGATGGCAAGCCGGCCAAGTTGTCCCGTGGCCCCGGTGATGGCGATTGTGGTCATGATCTGATCCCTTTTGCTGAGCCTGCCCCATATCTGCGCCTTTACTTACGAAAAGGAAGTACCTACATTTCTGTAAGTATCCACATGAGGCGCACATGACCCCCGCCACCACCGCACAATCGCTGCTGGAAGGCTGGCAGCGCGGCAATGTTCTGGCCGCCGACTGCCCCTCGCGCCCGCTGCTCGCGCATGTGACCAGCCGCTGGGGCACGCTGGTGATGATCGTGCTGCTGACCGGCACCTTCCGCTTTTCCGATCTGCGGCGGCGCATCCCCGGCATCAGCGAAAGGATGCTGGCCCAGACCCTGCAACAGCTGGAAGCTGACGGTTTCGTCCTGCGCACGGCCTTTCAGGTGGTGCCACCCCATGTCGAATACAGCCTGACGGCGCCCGGACAGGAAGCGGCCGCCCATGTTGCGGCCCTTGCCAACTGGATCGAAGACAATCTGACACGGCTCAAGCCCCCCGCCGCCCGCGGCACCGATCCGGAAACGGCAAAGGCCTGAACGGTTGACAACGGCGCCCGCCGCGCAAATCCTGCTGTCGCCGCCCCGGGAAAAGGACAAGCCGATGCACAGGGCCCTTCTGATCTTGCCACTTGCCGCTTGTCTGGCCACCATGGCGCAGGCCGATGTCTTCATGTTCAGCACGCCGTCGCGCAACATCGATTGCTCGGTGGGTCTGGGCGAGGTCAGCGCCGACATCACCTGCACCATCCACGAACGCAACTCCCCCCCGGCCCTGCCGCAACCGTCCACCTGTCTTGCGCCCTGGGGCCACCACTTCACGCTGCTGGAACGCGGACCCGTTCAGATGGGCTGCGGTGGCCCCGGGGTCCGGAACACGGCCACATATGTGGAAATCGCCCCCTATGGCGAAGTCGGGCAATTCGGCCTGATCACCTGCCTGTCGCAGAAAACCGGCTTCGAATGCCGCAATGCCGATGGCCACGGCTTTTTCCTGTCGCGCGCGCGGCAATCGGTGTTCTGAACCGCGTCAGCCCTGATCCGGCTCGGTGGGCGGGCCAAAGCGGGCCAGCATCCGGTCGCGGATCTGGTCGCGCGCCTGACGATAGGCCGCCAGCTTTGCCTCGCGCGTCTCTCCCAGACCCGTCGGGTCCAGAATGGGCCAGTATTCGATGTCCAGATGATAGTGCCGCGTCAGCTCCAGCGCCTGCCGCTGGCTGGCCGGCGACAGGGCCACGATCAAATCGAACTGGCTCAGATCATCGCCCCATTCCTGCATTTCCTCGAAGCTGCGGCTGCGATGACGCGCCAGCTCGATCCCGATCTCCTTGCAGACCGCCACGGAAAAACCGTCGATCTCCATGTCATTGCGCACACCGGCAGATTGCACATAGGCCCGCTGGCCATACATCTGCTTCATCAGGCCCTCGGCCATCGGGGACCGCACGGCGTTGTAATCGCAGCAAAACAGAACCGACTGCGGGAAATCGCCCAAAGCGTTACCCCCAATGCAGAACGCAAATCAGCGTGAACAGGCGCCGCGCCGTATCCAGATCGACATCGGCCTTGCCTTCCAGCCGTTCCTGAAGCACCCGGGCCCCTTCGTTATGAATGCCCCGCCGTGCCATGTCGATCGCTTCGATCTGGCTGGGCGGCAGGCGCTTCACCGCCTCGAAATAGCTTTCGCAGATCTGGAAGTAATCCTTCACCACCTGCCGGAATGGCCCAAGGCTCAGGTGAAACTCACCCACCTTCACCGCATCTTCCGTGGCAATGTCAAAGACCAGCCGCCCCTCGCGGATCGCCAGCCCCAGCCGATAGGGGCCTTCGGGCACGGCCCGGTCCTCGCGCCCCGGCAGGGCAAAGGAATTCTCCTCCAACAGATCAAAGATCGCCACGCGACGCTCCTGCTCGATCTCGGGCGTCGGGCGGACAAGACCTTTCTCGTCAATCTCGATATGGCAGATACGGTTCGTCATGGGCATAACTTCGGCTGGGCCTGATAGGGCAACCCGCCCGTGATGCCCGACCCGCCCCGTCATGGCAAGGGAGGAGTGCACCCTGCCACCCGATTGCCTGCGCCCCACAGGGCGCCGGCCCGCAGGTCAGTCATTCAGCCGGTCCAGCCGCGCCCGCACGCTCAGCCCATGCGCCTCAAGGCTTTCGGAAATCGCCAGCCGCTCGGCCGCCGGTCCGATCGCCTTCAGCGCCGCCGGGGTCATCCGCGCCATGGTGGTGCGCTTCATGAAATCCAGCACGTTCAGCCCGCTGGAAAACCGTGCCGACCGCGCCGTGGGCAGCACATGGTTCGGCCCGCCGACGTAATCGCCGATTGCCTCGGGCGTCCAGTTGCCCAGGAAAATAGCCCCGGCATGGGTGATCTGTTCAGCCAGCGCATCGGGATCGGCAACGCATAGTTCCAGATGTTCGGGCGCGACGCGGTTGGACAGGTCCGCTGCCTGCGCCAGATCGGACACCACGATCACCGCGCCGAAATCCCGCCAGCTTGCCCCGGCAATCGCGCGCCGTTCCAGCACATTCAGATGCCGCTCTACCGCGGCCACAACCGATTGCGCCATATCGGCATCGTCCGTGATCAGAATCGCCTGTGCGCTTTCGTCATGTTCGGCCTGGCTCAGCATATCCAACGCGATCCAATCGGGATCGGCCTGTTTATCTGCAATCACCAGAATTTCTGACGGCCCGGCAATCATGTCGATCCCGACCTTACCAAACACCCGCCGCTTGGCCGCCGCCACAAAGGCATTGCCCGGTCCGGTGATCTTATCCACTGGCGCGATGGTTTCGGTGCCATAGGCCAGCGCCGCCACCGCCTGCGCCCCGCCGATACGATAGACCTCGTCCACCCCGGCCAGTCGCGCCGCCAGCAACACCAACGGATTGGCCACGCCATCGGGCGTTGGCACCACGATGGCCAGCCGCCCCACCCCGGCCACCTTGGCTGGAATCGCATTCATCAGAACCGAGGACGGATAAGACGCCAATCCGCCCGGCACATACAGCCCCGCCGCCGAAACCGGCGTCCAGCGCCAGCCCAGCATCGCGCCGTGGTCATCCGTCCACTGGGCATCCTCGGGCATTTGTTTTTCGTGATAGGCCCGGATTCGCTCGGCCGCCAGTTCCAGCGCCGCGCGTTCAGCCACCGGCACCTGTGCCACCAGCGCGTCAATCTCTGCCTCGGAAAACCGCAACTGATCGGCGCTCAGTTCCATCCGGTCGAATTTCGCTGTCAGCTCCAGCACTGCCGCATCGCCCCGCGCCCGCA
>JALQTL010000323.1 GCA_023260935.1 Paracoccaceae bacterium | reverse complement strand
AGCTTACCGCCAGCAGCACCAGCGGACGCATCGCCATAATCGCGTGCGGCCCAAAGCCCTCGGACAGAAAAAGCGTCCGCTCCAGCGCCAGAAAATCGTCCACAGACACCGCCCACATCCATGCCAAGGGCGAAGGCGGTCTGTTCCAGATCCGTCGCCTCGGCATCGTCCAGCGAGGCCATGATGATCAGGATGCAATCGGCCCCCAGCGCGCGGGCTTCGACCACGCTGTAAGGGTCATACAGGAAATCCTTGCGCAGGCAGGGCAGTTTCACCGCATCGCGCGCGGCGACAAGATAGCTGTCATCGCCCTGGAAGGACGGGCCGTCGGTCAGCACCGAAAGGCAGGTGGCGCCGCCGTCCTCATAGGCGCGGGCCAGCGCCGGCGGGTCGAAATCGGCGCGGATCAGGCCCTTCGACGGGCTGGCCTTCTTGATCTCTGCGATCAGCCCGTAGCCGGTGGCGGCAGCCGTGGACAGCGCCTTGGCAAAGCCGCGCGGGGCAGGGGCCGCGCGGGCGGCATCTTCCACTTCGGCCAAGGGACGGGCGGCCTTTCGGGTGGCCACCTCCTCCAGCTTGTAGGCTTTGATCTTGTCGAGGATTGTGCTCATGGCCAGGGCCCGGTCGTTAGGATGAAGGGTAAAGGGGGAAGGCGCCCGGAAAAGGGGGCGCCGTCTGGCGGGGTCAGGCGCTGGTCAGCCGGGCAAGTGCGGCGACCTTGGCCTTTGCGGCCCCGGAATCGATGGAGGTGCGGGCCATTTCCACGCCCTCCTTCAGGTTGGCCGCCTTGTCGGCCACCACCAGCGCTGCCGCCGCATTGAAAAGAACGGCATCGCGGTAGGCGCCCTGTTCCCCGTCCAGCAGCGCGCGAAAGGCCTGCGCGTTTTCGGCCGGGGTGCCACCCATGATTTTCTCGAACGGATGATAGGGCAAGCCTGCATCTTCGGGGTGCAGCGTGAAATCGCGCACCCCGCCGTTTTCCACGGCTGACACCTGCGTCGGAGCCGCGATCGAGATTTCATCGGTGCCGTCACCCCCATGTACAAGCCATGCCTTGATGGCACCAAGGGCCAGCAGGGTTTCGGCCATCGGGCGGATCAGGTCGGCGCTGAAGGCCCCGGTCAGCTGGCGCTTCACACCGGCGGGGTTCGTCAGCGGGCCAAGGATGTTGAAGATGGTGCGGGTGCCCAATTCCCGCCGCACGGGCATGACATGGCGCGTGGCCGGGTGGTGCATCGGGGCCATCATGAAACCGATCCCGGCCTCGCGCAGGCACTTTTCAACGACATCGGGGCCCACCATCACGTTCAGGCCCATTTCAGTCAGGGCATCCGCGGCCCCCGACTTGGAGGAAAGGTTGCGGTTGCCATGCTTGGCCACCACGACGCCGGCGCCGGCCACGACAAAGGCCGTGGCGGTGGATATGTTCAGCGTGCCCTTGCCATCCCCGCCAGTGCCCACGATATCCATGGCCCCTTCGGGCGCGCGCACGGGCGTGCATTTCATCCGCATCACGCTGGCGGCGGCTGCATATTCCGTGACGGTTTCGCCGCGTGTCCGCAGGGCCATCAGAAAGCCGCCCATCTGGGCAGGGGTACCTTCGCCTTCGAACAGCGCGCTGAAGGCGGCGGTCGCTTCGTCGCGCGTCAGCGGGCGGGTGGCGGCGGTGCCGATCAGGGGTTGAAGGACATCGCTCATGCCGTCACCTTCACCTTGGCTGAGTCAAGAAAGTTGCGCAGCAACTGGTGGCCATGTTCGCTGGCGATGCTTTCGGGGTGAAACTGCACCCCTTCCACCAGCGCCGATTTGTGCCGCAGACCCATGATGGTGCCATCGTCCAGCCATGCTGTCACTTCCAAGTAGTCCGGCAGGCTTTCGCGCTCGACGATCAGCGAATGATAGCGGGTGGCCTGAAAGGGCGAAGGCAGGCCCCGGAACACGCCCTGTCCTGCATGGTTCATGCTGCCCATCTTGCCATGCACAATCTCGTGGCAGCGGACGACCTTGCCGCCAAAAGCCTCGCCAATGGTCTGATGACCAAGGCAGACGCCCAAAAGCGGTATGCGGGCGTCAAAGGCGGCGCGAGTCAGCGGCAGGCATATACCGGCCTGCGCTGGATCGCAGGGGCCGGGTGACAGGATGATCGCCTGTGGCGACAGGGCCAGAACATCCTGAACCGAAAGCGCATCATTGCGCCGCACGACGACATCCGCGCCCAACTCGCCGAAATAGTGGACAAGGTTGTAGGTAAAGCTGTCGTAGTTGTCGATCAGAAGCAGCATCTTGCTTGGACCCGCCTTATAGGGGATGAAGCCCTTGCCGGGCCGGGCTATAGATGGTCAGACCGGAAAAGGGGCGTCAAGGCCGAAAGGCCGTGAAGCCCGGGCGATGGGGGCAAAGACAGTGCGTGGGTTCATTCGGGGCGTGATCTGGGGCGGCGTTCTGGCGACGGGGGGGCTTGTCACCCTGTCGCAACTGGCGCCGACAGGCCCGAACTTGCCCGCTTCCCCGGGAGACCTGGTAGATGCCGCTGGCTCGGCCGCTTTGCCAGAGGCGGCCGGTTCCCTGACGCCGGTTGTCCCCGCTGCACCACAGGAACAGGCGGTTGCAGAAACGCCCGGCGACGTTGTTGCTTCGTCTATCCCCGACACGGAACGGACCACTCCCGAACTGGCCACCCCCGACCAGACCGCCGCCCCGCAGCCTCCGGCCGTGACGGACAAGGCGCCGCCGGCGATTGCTTCGGAACCCGCGGCAGATGCACCGAAAGCGCCCGCCCCGGGGGGAGAGACCTTGCCCGGTGTTGCCCAACCCCTTGCCCCGGCGGCCCCGTTCGAAGGGGACAAGGTTGCCGCCGCCCCTCTGCCGCCTTCCGAACCGCCGGCGCGCCCCCAGACCGAAGGGCCGGAAATGGCCGGGGGGGCAGATGCCGCGCCCGCCCCCGCGCGGATCATCCGCCCCGAGGAGGGGACAGAGCCGGCTGGCCTGCCCGGTCGCCCCGTGCCTTCCATGCCCGGCGCCCCGCTGGCCGAGGCTGCGCCTCAGACGGCAGAACCCCCACCCCCGCCGCCCATTCCGCCGCGGGACGAGGCCTTGCTGCAACCCGCCCCCGAGGTGGCAGCAGGGGCGGATAGTGGCCAAGGGGCGGCCGAACCCGTTGCGCCCGTGCCCTCGGCCGAGCCGGCGACAACGGTTGTGACCGGCCGGCTGCCCCGCATCGGCGATCCCGAACCGCCGCCTGAAGTCGCCCCGGATGCCGTCCCCGCCGAGGGCGCCGGGATAACCGATGAAAGCTATGATGCGGCCCTTGATGAAAGCCTGCCGCCGATCCGGCGTTTTGCCCGGCCCTTTGATAACCCCGGTCAGAAGCCGCTTTTCAGCATCCTGCTGGAAGATCGCGGCGACGAGGTGGACCGCGCCGAACTTGCCGCGCTGTCCCTGCCGCTGACCATCGTGATCGATCCCCTTTCAGAGGGTGCCGCCGAACGGGCCGCAGTCTGGCGGTCGGCGGGGCAGGAAGTGGTCCTTGCGCTGTCCGGATTGCCTGCGGGGGCCACGCCTGCCGATGTGGAACAGACCTTGCAAGCCCTTGCCGACCGTCTGCCCGAGGCGGTGGCGGTCATCGACCCGGATGGCAAGGTGTTTCAGACCGACCGGCTTCTGGCCAGCCAGATCGTCGCCATTCTTGCCCAGCAGGGCCGCGGGCTTGTCAGCTTTGATCAGGGGTTGAACGCCGCTGATCAGGTGGCCCGGCGCGAAGGCGTGGGTTCGGCAACGATCTTCCGCAGGATCGATATAGACAACGCCACCGGCCCCGAGGTGAAGCGCTATCTGGACCGGGCGGTGTTCCGCGCCGCGCAGGAAGGCGAAGTGGCGGTGATCGGCACCCTGACGCCGCAGATCGTGGCGGGCCTGATGGAATGGACGGTGGAAGGCCGGGCGGCAACTGTGGCGCTGGCGCCGGTCACGGCGCTGATGGCGCGCTGATCGTAATTATTCCAGTGGCCAAAGCAGGCCCAGAAGGGCGCGCAGGATCAGCATAACGGCCAGCCCGAAGGGCAGGGCCACCGGATAGCCGATCATGAATGCCAGCAGGCCGCCAACCGCCAGCCCTGTGATGGCAGCGGGCAGCCAGCCGAACAAGCCGGCCCGGATCTGTGCCGACGACAGAGGCAGCACAAGGATCATCGCGGCCAGCCCCAGAAGCGGCGAGACCATCAGCAGGATTGCGGCGCTGATCAGCCCGCCCCCGTCGGTTGCCTGCGCCGAAGATGCCCCCACAAGCTGCCCTAGCCCAAAGGCCACGGCCCCCATCGCCGCAGGCAGCGCCAAGGCCCCCGCGGCGGCAAGCAGCAGCGGCTTCCACGGCGTCCTGTCGGTCGGGCGGGACCGGATCAGGCTCATGCTGCCGATCCGCCCACCGTCAGCCCGCCGATCATCAACGTGGGCTGGCCCACGCCCACGGGCACCCACTGTCCGGCCTTGCCGCAATTGCCGATGCCCGGATCAAGCTGAAGGTCCGACCCGATGGCGCGAATCTGGCGCAGGGCGATGGCGCCATCACCGATCAGCGTGGCGCCCTTGACCGGGGCACCCACCTTGCCGTCGCGCACCCGGTACGCCTCGGTGCAGGAGAACACGAACTTGCCGTTGGTGATATCGACCTGACCGCCGCCAAAGCCTACGGCATAGATGCCGTCCTTCAGGCTTGCCAGAATGTCCTTCGGGTCATCCTGACCGGCCAGCATGTAGGTGTTGGTCATTCGCGGCATGGGGATATGGGCAAAGCTTTCGCGCCGGCCATTGCCGGTGGGGGCCACGCCCATCAGCCGGGCGTTCTGGCGATCCTGCATGTAGCCAACAAGGATGCCATCCTCGATCAGCACATTCTTGCCCGAAGGCGTGCCCTCATCATCGACGCTGATCGATCCGCGGCGGTCCGGGATCGTGCCGTCATCCAGAACAGTGACGCCGGGCGCGGCGATCCGCTGGCCCATCAGCCCGGCAAAGGCCGAGGTTTTCTTGCGGTTGAAATCGCCCTCCAGACCGTGGCCGATCGCTTCGTGCAGCAGGATGCCGGGCCAGCCGGGGCCAAGCACCACATCCATCACCCCTGCGGGGGCTGCCTCGGCGCGCAGGTTGACGCAGGCGATGCGCAGCGCTTCGGCCACCATGGGCTTCCAGTGCGCCGGCTCCATCAGCCCGGCAAGGCCAAACCGGCCCCCGCCGCCCATGCCGCCCTGTTCGCGGCGCCCGTTTTCTTCGACGATCACGCTGACGTTCAGCCGCGCCATTGGCCGGATATCGGTAAAACGCAGGCCTTCGGGACGCAGGATCTCGATTTCCTGATAAGACGCCGACAGGGTTGCCGAAACCTGCACGACCCGTGGGTCAAGTGCACGGGCATAGGCGTCGATTTCGCGCAGCGTGTCGATCTTCACCGCAAAGCCGGCGTCGGCCATCGGGTCGGCATCGCCGTAAAGCCGCAGGTTCGTGCCCTTCGGGGCATCCGCCAGCGTCCCGCCGCCGCCAACTGCCAGACGCGCCGTTTCGGATGCCCGGCGCAGAGCCTTTTCGCTGATCTCTGTCGAATGGGCATAGCCGGCAACCTCTCCCCTCACTGCGCGCAGGCCAAAGCCTTCCGAAGCATCGTAGGAGGCCGTCTTGATGCGGCCGTCATCCAGAACGATCGCCTCGGACCGGCGGCGTTCAAGGAAAAGCTCGCCATCCTCTGCCCCGGCGGTTGCATCGCGCAGGATGCGCAGCGACGCCGCCGCGTCCAGATGGGACTCGAAGGGGCGGAACGGCGTTTCGGTCATGGATGCTGTCCTTGATCTGTATCAAATGGCGGTGCTTTGTCGCAACGGTTTTGCTTGTAGCCCGGCGCACAATATGGTTTCACGGCAGGTGGAAACAACGGGATTCTGCCCCCATGACCGGTTGCGCGGCGGGGGTGGCCTGAAAAGCGGTAAAAAGCCGCAGAGTTGAACGGGATAAGAATATGCGTCTTCTGACTTCCTTTGGCGGTGTGGCCGCCGGTGTGCTGGCAACGGTTCTGGGTGGCGCGGCCATGGCGCAGGATCTTGAAATCGTGGGGCGGCCGCACGACAAGCTGACGGGCTTCCAGCCCGCAGCAACGGAACTGGCCCGCGATCTTCAGGGACTGGATCACATGATCCTGATCATCATCTCGGTGATCACCGTTTTCGTGACCGGCTTGCTGATCCTTGTGATGATCCGGTTCAATCAGAAGCGGAACCCCAAACCCGCGACCTTTACCCACAATTCGCCGCTGGAAGTGGCGTGGACCGTGGTTCCGATCCTGATCCTTGTGTTCATCGGGGCGTTTTCGCTGCCGGTTCTGTTCAAGCAGCAGGAAATCCCGGTGGGCGACATCACCATCAAGGTGACGGGCTACCAGTGGTATTGGGGCTATGAGTATGTTGACGAAGGCGTGGCTTTCGACAGCTACATGATCGGTGCCCCGGCAACCGGCGGTGATAACCGTCTGACGCCCGAGGTTTCGGCGCAGCTGGCCGATGCGGGTTACACCGATGACGAATTCCTGCTGGCGACCGATACCGCCGTTGTCGTGCCCGTTGGCAAGACCGTCGTGATGCAGGTGACCGGCGCCGATGTGATCCACTCCTGGACGATCCCGGCTTTTGGCGTGAAGCAGGACGCCGTGCCCGGCCGTCTGGCCCAGCTGTGGTTCAGCGCCGAGCGTGAGGGTGTCTATTTCGGCCAGTGTTCGGAACTCTGCGGCATTGCCCATGCCTACATGCCGATCACCGTGAAGGTGGTGTCGGAAGAGGTTTATGCCAAGTGGCTTGAGGCTGCGAAGGCGGGGGATGTGGTCCTGTCGGCGGCGGATGTTGCGGAATATTCCGCTGTCAAGGTTGCCGCCAACAACTGATCGCGGCACGCCCCGCGCGATGGATGGCCCCGATGACCTCGGGGCCTTTCCCCCAGCCAGGAACCGGATGAGATGAGCGA
This sequence comes from Paracoccaceae bacterium, assembly GCA_023260935.1. Lineage (GTDB taxonomy): Bacteria > Pseudomonadota > Alphaproteobacteria > Rhodobacterales > Rhodobacteraceae > Pseudotabrizicola. Next base: position 232 of record JALQTL010000323.1, on the reverse strand, counting down.
TATTCAGGGCTTCAGCCAGACGACCGAGGCGCAGTTCGGCGATTACGTCCAGCTGCTGAAGCCGCGCGTCATGTCGCTTGTTGTCTTCACCGCGCTGGTGGGCCTGCTGGTGGCGCCGGGGTCGGTGCATCCTGTCGAAGGGTTTGCGGCGATCCTGTTCATCGCCTTGGGGGCAGGCGCCTCTGGCGCACTGAACATGTGGTGGGATGCCGAGATAGACCGGGTGATGAAG
>JALQTL010000260.1 GCA_023260935.1 Paracoccaceae bacterium | reverse complement strand
GGCCGCATCCCGGTCTCCGTTGGCATAGAGAACCAGAAGCGTCTCGTCCGAGACGGTGGCCAGACTGTCTCTTGGCATGTCCATCCAGATCGGCAGTAACGGGTTTCAAGACGCTGCGAAAGACCTGCGCCACGTCATCCGTGGCGCAGGAAAACCGGCATCTGCGATCAGTTGTTGCCCTGACCACCCTGACCACCTTGGCCGCCCTGACCACCGCGATGGCCCATCTTGCCGTGCTTTTCGGAATGTTTGCCACCCTTGCGGCGTTCGGACATGCGGGCCTGCGCGGCTTCCATCTCGGCCTCGCTCACGGCGCCGTCCTTGTCGGTATCGATGCGTTCCAGCATCCGCGCGGGCATCGGGCGAAGGATCATTTCGGCCGCCGAAAGCTTGCCGTCGCCATCGGTATCGCGCCGCTGGATCATCATCGTCGCCATGGCTTCGGCCCGCTCCTGCGCGCCGCGCATGTGCATGGCGGTCAGCTCCTCGGCGCTGATCATGCCATCGCCATCCGCGTCCAGCGCCTTGGCCTGGGCCGCGCGATACGCGTCAATCTCGGCCGGGGTCAGCTTGCCGTCCTTGTCAGCGTCGATGGCGGCGAAATCCAGACCGGCAAGGCCACCGCCCCGCATCTGGCCCATCTCCTCCCCCATTCCCATGCCTTCGCCGCGGTCGGCCACGGCGGTGGTCGCCACGAAGGCCGCGCCAAGGGCCAACACCGAAGCCGCGGTCAGGGTCATCATCCGGGTCATTTCATTCATCCTTATCCTGCGACCGACGGGCTTGCCGGTCTTGACGCAGGTGATACGCAGCGCTTCCGGCTTTCCGTCGCCTCTCGGCAATCTTGCGACAAAGGCGCACAAGAGCACGCGTGCCCTTCCCATCACCGCACGGCATCGTCTATGTCTGGCCGCAGCCCATCCGGCACCGCCCCACATCGCCAGATCTGGCGCGCGGTCCATCTTGCCCGGATGGCAGGCCGAAGACTGACGCGGAAGACAAAGGGACTACAGAATGACCGAGGCAGAGGCAGAACGCGCCATGCGCCCCGCCATGGTGCGGGGCTGGCGCAGGAAATGCCCCAACTGCGGCGCGGGGCCCTTGCTGCGCGGCTATCTGAAAGTGCGCGAAAGCTGCCCCGTCTGCGGCGAGGAATTGCACCACCAGCGCGCCGATGACGGCCCGGCCTATCTGACAATCCTGATCGTGGGGCATCTGATGGCGCCGCTGATCCTGATCGCTTTCACCCACTACCGGCCCGATCCGCTGGTTCTGGCATCGGTCTTTTCGGTCGGCACGGTGGGGCTTTCGCTCTGGCTTTTGCCGCGCCTGAAGGGCGTAATGGTGGCCATCCAGTGGGCCCGGCGGATGCACGGCTTTGGCCAGCAGGTCAGCCCGGGTGAGTGACCTTCTGCCAATCCGCGCCGCGGCTACTGTCATTCTGTGGCGCAACGGGCCCGACGGGCCCGGCGTGCTGATGGGCCAGCGGGGGGCCGGTGCTGCCTTCATGCCATCGAAATACGTCTTTCCGGGCGGGGCAGTGGATGCGGACGATCATGCCGCCGCCCATGCCGTTGCCCCCGATTGCCACCGGCGACTTGCGCTGCGCCCCCTGCCCAAGACGCCCGCACCCGAGGCGCTTGTCGGTGCCGCCCTGCGCGAGTTGCACGAAGAGACCGGGCTTCAGCTTGACACATCCACCGGCACCCCGCTGATGCGCTTTGTCTTTCGCGCGATCACGCCGCCCGGCCGGTCGCGCCGCTTTGATGCGCGCTTCTTTCTGGCCGACGCGCGCCATGTGGTCGGCGACGCGGATGATTTTTCGCGGGCCGAAGATGAACTTGGCCACCTTCACTGGATCGGGCTGAAAGAGGCGCGCGCGCTGGACCTGCCCTTCATCACCGAGGTGGTTCTTGCCGAAGTGACGGCGCTTCTGGGCGGGGCACCCGATCAGGGCGTGCCTTTTTTCGACAACTCGGGCGATATCCCCACCTTCCGCCGGCTGACCTGATCAGCCCGGTCAGAAACAGGGGTCAGGCCACATCCGTCAGGCCACAATCTGCCGCTTCTTCGGCCGACCGGCGCACCGGCAGCAGGGGATGCGGAACCGGGTCTTTCACCCGTAGCAGATAGGTGCGGAAAACCTCGGCATAGCTGCGGTACAGATAGCCTTCGTTTCGGCGCAGGTAGTGATCGCGGTTTGATGCCAGCACCGCCGGCAGCCGGTACCACGGCACATTGGGGTGGCAGTGATGCACCGCATGCAGGTTGTTGTTCAGAAACAGCCATGAAAGTGGGCCACGATCCTCGATGATGACCGTGCGCGCCCGCGCCGCCTCATGCGCGCGATGTTCCAGAAAGGTGCGGATCTTCAAAAGCCCGTGGCCGATATAGGCGGCCACCAGATAGGCACCAAAACCCATTTCGGCGGGCACGATCCACAGCGCCAGAAGGCCAAGGCCGCCCAGATGCAGCGCCCAGTCCCGCCGCACCCCCGGAGCGCCGGCCAGAAGCAGACGAAATTCACTGCGCAGCCACAACAGGTTGCCGATCACTGGGCCCAGCGTGATCCGCCCCAGAAGCGAATTGTTCATCCGCAGCAGCACCCGGGCCCAAGCGGGCAGCCTGTCCCAGACCTTCGGATCCATGAAATTCGATTCCGGATCATCATAGGGATCTGTCAGGATCGGGTCGTGATGGTGGGCCAGATGCGTATCGCGAAAGCGGCCGAAGGGCACGGTCAGGGCCAGCGCGGGAAACACCAGCGCCTCGTTCAGCCAGCGCCAGCGGAACGGATGGCCGTGAAGAACCTCATGCTGAAGTGACGAGAATTGCGCAACCGCCACCCCTGTCAGCAGCACCGCCAGAACCGGGCTGAAAGCGTAAAGGAGTGTCGTTCCAAAGGCCCAGATCGCATAGGTGCCCAGAAGAAAGATCAGCGTTGGCCATTCGACAACCGGCGAGGCGGTCAGGGTCTTTCGGTCGGTCAAGGCGGCGCCACCACGATTGTCATGTGTTCCTGTCACAGAAAGGTGACTAACAGTTGAAACCGCTGTGGATAAGGCGGAAGATGCGCAACAGAAAGTCACGAATGATGACTTAAATCACCAAAGGCTGCAAATGATTGACAAACGCGATCGCGCCATCCTGTTCCGCTCGCGGCTGGCCGAAGCCATGGCCAGCCGGGCCGTCAGCCAAAGCAGCCTTGCCCGGATGACGGGCGTAGACAGGTCGACGGTCAGCCAGTTGCTGACATCGGACAAGCGCTTGCCCAATGCCCAGCTTGCCGCCGATTGTGCGGCCGCGCTTGGGGTTTCGGCCGATTGGCTTTTGGGGCTTTCGGGGCGGCCGGAACCGCTCGCGGACCTTCTGGCCACGCAGCTGACCGAAACCGAGGCGCCGCGGGCGCTGATCGACGAGACGATCTTTGCCTGGCACCGCGAAGCGGCTGGCTACAAGATCCGCCATGTCCCGGCCACGCTGCCCGACATGCTGAAGACCCGCGCGATGGCGCAGTGGGAATACGAACCGCAGCTGGGCCGCACCAGCGATCAGGCGATCGGCGCGTTCGAAGATCGTCTGGCATGGATGCGCGGCGCGAGGTCCGACTATGAAATCGCCTTTCCCATTCATGAGCTGGAGGCCTTTGCCGCCGGACAAGGCTATTACCGGGGGATTCCGGTCGATGTCCGGCTGGAGCAGATCGACCGCTTCATCGATCTGACCGAAAGCCTGTATCCGTCGCTCCGGCTGTATCTGTTCGATGCCCGGCGCGTATTTTCATCGCCAATCACCGTTTTCGGCCCGCTGCTGGCAGTGCTGTATCTGGGCCGGCACTACCTTGCCTTCCGCGACAGCACCCGGGTGGAAAGCTTCGCGCGGCATTTCGACTGGCTGGTGCGAGAGGCAGAACTGGGCGCCCGTGACGTACCGGGCCACCTTCGTGCCTTGCGGTCGCGTATCGGGGCCGATCAGTAGCGGACAAAAGCCGCCGGCGCATAGCCGTTGAACTCGAAGACCTCGCGTGCGGCACGGGCGCGGTCGGCACTCAGCCCGGCACTGCGGTCCAGCACAAAGCCGAACCGGCCCGAAGGTGTGGCGATGGCAAGGGTGCGGTAATCGGTATCGGCCCAGATCACCCACCACTCTTGCCCCGCCACACGAAACCGTCCGGGGCCAGTGGGTTGCATGATGCCCGACACAGGCTCTGACACCCCGGCCAGACAAAGCCGCGCGGCAATCCGCAGCGCACCGCCCGGGCCGGGCGTGATCTCGGCACCGCCTGGCCGGCAGGTGGCACCTTGCGGGGCAAAGCCCGCTGCCTCGCGCCACCGGCCCACCAGACGTGCGGTTTCAAGCTGCGCATTTGACCATATCGGCGCCCCTGCCATGCGGAACGCTGCCGTCGGTGCCGGGGGTGATGCCACACAGGCCGAAAGCCCCAGCATCAGCACAAACCCCGTCAGTTTATGCATTGTGTCAGCATCCTGCCGTTTTCGTTCAGAATGTCCTGACATCCCAGCAAGGGGGTGACGGGCGCACAGGTGCCTGACCGGGCAAGGCAGTAGCCTTCGCAATCGGTGGATCGCCGGCATTGCTTGCCACCGTCGCGGGTGGGCATCTGACAAAAGGCGGCAGAACCGGCGGCGGCACGTTCCCAGACCCCGCCGCGCTTTTCACAGGCAATCCATGCTTCCGACTTCAGCAGGGGGGGATCTTCTTCGGGACGCGGCTCGCCAGCATTTGTCCTTGGCCGTTCAGCAGCCGCGTCTGCCGCCGCAGCTTCGGGGGGCGGAGCGGCCGCCGGCGCTTCGGCAACGGTATCAGCCGCAGGGTCAGCGGCGGCTGCGGGGGCTGGGGCATCGGGGGCCAGGGCTGCTGACGCTGGCCCTGGCGCGTCCAGAGATGTCACCTCGATTGCGTCCGGCGCGATCCCGCGGGGGGCTGCCTCAGGCTTTCCCACCGCCCCGGGCAAGGCGAACTGGCACGCCGCCAGAAGGATGACAAGCCCGATGGCAGGAATGATCGGCCGCATCAGTTTCTTCCCTTTCCCCAGACCCACCCGGGCATTGCCGTGACATGATCCCAATCCCCAGGCAAATCAAGTTTTGACCGGGCGCCCCGGCACGGGGTCGCCGTCAATAGGGCATCGGGTGCAGCCGATGGGTCGCCGCGATATCATCCAGCACGTCCTGCGACAGGTGCAGATCGGCGGCCCCAATGTTGGTGGCCAGTTGCGCGGTCGTGGTCGCCCCGAGGATCGGAATGCAGTCAAAGGGGCGCGACAGGCAGAAGGCAATTGCCATCTGGCAGGGATCAAGCCCGTGCCGGGCCGCAACCGCGTGATAGGCCGCAACGGCCGGAAAGACCTGCGGCGTCACCCGCCCACCCAGATCGGGGGTAAAGCTGCGGCGCGTGCCTTCGGGGGTGACATTGCCGGCGTATTTGCCGCTGAGCAGCCCCGCCGCAAGGGGGGAGAACGCCAGAAGCGGCATGTCTTCGACCATGCTGAACTCGCACCAGTCGGTATCGAACTGCCGGCACAGCAGCGAATATTCGTTCTGCACGCTGGCCATGCGCGGCAACCCGTGCTGCTGGGCCAACTGATGCCAAAGGGCCGCCCCCCATACGCTTTCATTGGACAGGCCGATGGCGCGGATCTTGCCTTCGCCAATCAGCTCGCCGGCGGTTTGCAGCACATCCAGCATATGCGCCTCGACCTCGGCCCGGTCGCATACCTTGGGCTGGTAACGCCAAGCCTGCCGGAAATGATAGCTGCCCCGGTTCGGCCAGTGCAGCTGGTAAAGATCGATGTAATCGGTGCGCAGACGGGCCAGCGATGCCTCAACCGCCTGCCGCATGCCCGAGCCGGTGATGGGCGCGCCGTCGCGCACGGCCGTCTGGCCTGCGCCGGTGATCTTGGTCGCGATCTCGATCCGCGACCGCCCGCCCCGGCTGGCAAGCCAGCTGCCGATGATGCTTTCGGTATCGCCGACGGTTTCGGCCCGGACCGGGTTCGTCGGATACATTTCGGCCGTGTCCCAGAAGGTGACGCCGTGATCCAGCGCCATGTCGGCCTGCGCATGGCCTTCGGATTCGGTGTTCTGGCTGCCCCATGTCATCGTGCCAAGGCAGACCGCCGAAACCTCGATATCCGTTCTGCCCAATACCTTGCGTTCCATTTCCGCCCCCTTGCCATGCTGCCGGGGAAAGTAACGATCAATGCGGCAAGGACAACCCCCTGAAGGGCGAAGTATCTTTGCCCCGCGGTCCGGGTGGCCGGGCCAACAGGGGGGGAAGGTAGGATTGAGAACATAAAGTGAACAAACTATTCTGTTCCCCATGCTGCTGCCGAATCCGCATCGCCCCGGGCGCATGGCCCTCACCGATCTGCCCCTGCCGGGCGGGATCAGCCCCGGCCTTGCCCGGGGGCGCGTGCATGAATTCTGCGGCCCGTCGCGGCTGGCCATTGCCCTGATGCTTCTGGCCGGAACCGCCGGCCCGGTGATCTGGATCGCCCCCTCATGGCTGCCCGAGCGGCCCTATGCCTGCGGCATGCGCGACTATCTGCACCCCGGCCGGCTGGTTCTGGTGCGCTGCCGCCGGGCCGAGGATGTGCAATGGTCAGCGGAAGAGGCGCTGCGCTCTGGTGCTGCCCCCTCGGTGCTGATCGACATGCCCGCCCCCCCACCGTTGACCCCGATCCGCCGCCTGCATCTGGCGGCCGAAACCGGAGCCGGCATGGCGCGGCAAGACGGGCGGCCTGCCCCGGTCGGCCTGCTGCTGACCCCGGGCGATGGCGGAGCACAGGGGGTGGAAAGCCGCTGGCAAGCCAGCCCCCTGCCCTCGCCTTCGGGGCTTCTGGACAGCGAAGGCATTGCGCTGCGGCTGGAACGGCGGCGCGCCCGGGCGGCCCCGCCGCAGGCCTGGGTCTTGTGCCGCAAGCCCGACGGCACGGTTCAGGCCCGCGAGGCCCGGGGCTGACCTTATGCGCGGCTAACCCTTTGCCTGCGCGGCAAGGGCTGCGGCGCGCATCTGGCCCAGCGTCTGGCGCGGGGTCAGCGCTTCGGCCGAGATGTTCAGATCCAGCACCGCGCCGCCCGGTGCCGCCATGGCCCGGGCAAAGGCCGCGGGAAAATCGGCCGTCGTTTCGACCCGTTCGCCATGAAAGCCGTAGGCCCGGGCCAACTGGCTGAAATCGGGGCTGACCATATCAGTCCCAGAAACCCGCGTGGGATAGGTGCGTTCCTGATGCGCCCGGATGGTGCCATAGGTGCCATTGTTCAGGATCAGCACGATCGGCTGTGCCCCGGCCTGCGCCGCAGTTGCAAGTTCCTGACAGTTCATCTGGAAATCGCCATCCCCAGCAAAGCAGACCACGCAGCGCGACGGATCGGCCACCTTGGCCGCAATCGCCGCCGGCAGGCCATATCCCATCGCCCCGGACTGCGGCGCCAACAGCCGCGCATGCGGACCAAAGCGGAAGAACTTGTTGGGCCAGACAGTGAAATTCCCCGCCCCATTGGTCAGCACCACATCTTCGGGCAGCACGTCACGCAGATGCGCGGTGACCACCCCCATATCCACCGGCGAAGGCTGCGGCGGCAGATCGAAGCTTGCCTCATAATCCGCCCGCGCCTCAGCCCGCCACGCGGCCCAGCGCCCCGCCACGGGCCGCAGCGCCGCCGCAAGCGCGTTCGGCCCCGCGATCAGGCCAAGCGTGGGCACATAGACCTTGCCGATCTCGGCCGCCGAAGGGTGGGCATGGATCAGCCCCTGACGCGGCACCGGCACATCCAGCAGCGTATAGCCATCCGTGGTCATCTCTCCAAAGCGCACATTCACGGCCAGAATCATGTCGGCCTCGCGCATCAGGCGCTTGACATGCGCAGGCATCCCGACCCCGGCTTCACCGGCATAGACGGGCGAGTGGTTGTTGAACCTGTCCTGAAAGCGGAATGCGGCCAGCACCGGAATATCGGACGCTTCGGCAAAACGCTGCATCGCCGCCTGCCCCGGCCCCGACCAGAGGCACCCGCCCAGCAGGATCAGCGGCCGCTCCGCCCCCGCCAGAAGGCCCAGCGCCTCATCCAAGGCGGCAGGTTCAGGGGCGGGTTCGGCAATTCTTGCGGGCGCGGCCAGCGGCGCCACATCGGTCTGGCTGGTCAGCATGTCTTCGGGCAGCGCCACCACCGCCGGCCCAGGGCGGCCCGTCATCGCCATGGTCCAGGCCCGTGACAGGATTTCGGGCAGACGTTCCACCCGGTCCACCTCTACCGCCCATTTTGCCATAGTGCCAAAGACCGCGCGATAGTCGATCTCCTGAAACGCCTCGCGCCCCTTCATGTCGGTACCGACCTGCCCCACGAAGACGATCATCGGCGCGCTGTCCTGCATCGCGGTATGGATGCCGATCGAGGCATTGGTGGCGCCGGGCCCGCGGGTGACCATGCACAGCCCCGGCTGGCCCGTCAGCTTTCCCCAGGCCGCCGCCATGAAGGCAGCCCCGCCTTCGTTGCGGCACAGCACATAGTCAAGTTTGCCGCGGCTATCGTAGAGCGCATCCAGAACCGCCAGATAGCTTTCACCCGGCACGCCAAATGCCTTCGTCGCGCCAAGGCCGATCAGGCTTTGCACCAGAATTTCGCCACCGTTCGGCATCATGTCTTCCCTTCCAGATCATCCCGCCCTGCCAAGGCTCCCCAGCGACCCCATTTGCGCCCGCGCCACCGGGAAAGGCAAGCCACCCTGACCAGACGGCAGGCAGCCGGGCGCCATCAGGGGCGGTCACATCCCTCATCCTCGGTCGCTGGAGGTGGCCGT
>JALQTL010000241.1 GCA_023260935.1 Paracoccaceae bacterium | reverse complement strand
ACATGGGCCCAGCCGATCTTGGCCACGGCGTCGGCGGCGATGTGTATCTCGATACCTTCGGTGGTACGCGTCACCTTTTCAACAGCGTTTTCGGCACCCAGTGATTCGTCGCCCACCTCAAACCACACGGGTCCGCCGGTCAGCGGCTGGCGGAAGAGGACATAGGGCTCATCCTCATCCTCTCCCTCGGCGAAACCGATGAAGAGGAAACCATCCTCGTCATCTTCCACCACGCTGCCATAGGCCGCGTTCACCACGATATCGGCCATTCCCTTGCCCTTTCGTTAGAAATGCCACGCTCGGGCCGGATCCCGGCCGTAGGGTGGCCCTATGTCCATTTCGCAATTGGCGGCAGGCTCATCAGCACCGCGTTGGCGTCATGGCCCGTCTCAAGACCGAACTTGGTGCCCCGGTCATAGACAAGGTTGTATTCGGCATAAAGACCGCGATGCACCAGTTGCGCTTCACGGTCTGCCTCGGTCCAGGGGCTGGCAATACGGCGTTCGGTGACGGGCAGGAAGGCGGGCAGGAAGGCCGCGCCGACGCTTTGGGTAAAGGCGAAATCCGCCTCCCAGTCGCCGGTGTTCAGATCATCGTAGAAAATGCCACCCACCCCGCGGGCACGGCCGCGGTGCGGAACAAAGAAATACTCATCCGCCCATGCCTTGAACCGCGGGTAATAGCCCGGGTCATGCGCATCGCAAGCCCGCTGCATTTCCGCATGAAAATGCGCCGTATCCTCGGGGTATTCGAGCGCGGGGTTCAGGTCAGCCCCGCCGCCGAACCAGGCGGCGTTCGGCGTCCAGAACATGCGGGTATTCATGTGGACAGCCGGGCAATGGGGGTTCTGCATATGGGCCACCAGAGAAATCCCGCTGGCCCAGAAGCGCGGGTCGCGGTCCATCCCCGGCACGCCGCGCGCTGCCATGGCCTTTTGTGCCCTCTCTCCCAGGGTGCCATGCACTTCGGACACGTTGACGCCCACTTTTTCAAACACCCTCCCGCCGCGCATCACGCTCATCAGCCCGCCGCCGCCATCGGCGCGCGTGGTTGGCGTCACCTCGAAACGGCCCGGTTTGCCCGTTCCGTGACTGTCCTCCAGCGCCTCGAAAGCCGCGACGATCCGGTCACGCAGCTGCCGAAACCATGCGGCAGCACGGGCCTTGCGGTCATCGAACGGATCGGGGGTCATGGCGCTCTCCTCAGCTGCGTGCCCCTTGCCTAGCATTGCCGAACCCGCGCGCCAACATGGCAATTTCCCGAATCCGGGGTATATTGGGGGAAGAGCAATTCGGGGGTCCGATGCCACGCCGCGCCATTCTTTTCCTGTTTCTGGGCCTTGCCGCCTGCGGCACGCCGCAGGAACGCTGCATCCAGCGCGAAACCCGCGATCTGCGCGTGGTTGACCGGCTGATCGCCGAAACCGAAGGCAACCTGAAGCGGGGATATGCGCTGGAGGAGATCACCATCTACCACTCTCGCTGGGTCCGGTGCTACGAACCCGCGGCAGAAGAGGGGGCACCCCCCCGCCCCACGATGTGCCGGGACGAGGTGGAAGAAATCGTGACCCGCCCCAAGGCCATCAATCTGGAAGATGAGGCCGCAAAGCTGGCTTCGCTGAAGCGCAAGCGCGCAAGTCTGGCCCGCGAAGCACAGCCCGCAATCGCCGCGTGCAAGGCACAATACCCGGAATAGCCCGCGTCAGTAGGCCGGGACAGTCACGCTGTCGAGCATGCTGCGCCCGCCGTCGATCGTCAGGATCTGGCCCGTCATGAATGACGGCGCGTCCGAGGCAAGGAACTGCACCGTTTCCACCAGCTCGTCGGGCGAAGCGATACGGCCAAAGGGCGTGCCCTTGATGATGGCGTCACGCCAGTCTGGCTCTTCCTTCAGCGCGACCTGCAGGCTGGCGCTCATCACCGAACCGATGCTGACCGCATTCACCCGGATCCCCTTTGGTGCAAGGGCAAGCGCCAGAGAACGGGTCATCTGGTCAACAGCCGCCGCCGCCATGGAATACCCCAGAAGGTCGGGCTGGCTGCGCGAGGACGCCACCGAAGAGACATTGACGATGGACCCGATCATCCCCTCGGCCCCGGACTTTTCGGCCTGCATGATCATACGCCGCGCGGTCATCTGCGACAGGCGCAGGCTCGTCATCACATTCTCGCGCCACAGGGTTTCCACCGCATCGTCATCCGCGCTCAGAGCGTCTGACACAGCCCAGCGGCGGCTGGCATTGACAAGGATATCTACCCGGTCAAAGGCATCCAGCGTGGCCGACAGAAGGTTGGCCAGCGTCAGCTTTTCGCGCAAATCGCCGGCAAACATGCGCACCGCACCTTCAGAGCGCGCCTCTTCCCCCACCGCGGCTTCCAGCCCGGATTCGTCGATATCTGCGAACATGACATTCGCACCCTTGGCCTGAAAATGGCGGGCGACCGCCAGACCGATGCCCTTGGCCGCACCCGTGACGATGGCGGTCTTGCCGGCGATGGAAAGCGACATGGGAAAGGTTCCTCTGGTCAGCGGGCGCGCAGCGGATGGCTTGCACGGATCAGTCTGAAGGTGGCGTCGCCGCCGATATCCTCGGTCTGGCGGAACAGGTCGGCCAGCACCCGATCATAGGGCAGATGGCGGTTGGCAACCAGCCACAGCGTGCCATCGGGCACCAGCATGCGCGCCGCCGCCCGCAGAAAGGACATGCCCAGTTCGGGGTCTGCGGTTCTGGAGGTATGGAAGGGCGGGTTCATCACCACCGCATGCGCGGGGCGTTCGGGCTTGAAACTGCGGGCATCGGCCCAGTGGAACCGGGCGCGCGCATCGGCAATATTGGCACGGGCGCAATCCAACGCGTCCTGATCGGCCTCGACGATATCCAGTTCCGAAACCGTATCTCGCGTCAGCACGGCGCGGGACAGATAGCCCCAGCCCGCCCCAAGATCGATGACGCGCGCGCCAATCTTGGCCGGCAGCGCCGCGGCCAGCATCACAGATCCGCGATCGGGCGCATCGGCCGAAAACACACCCGGCACAGTCTGGAACCCGCCTTCGATCAGCTTTGGCCGCGCCTCCCAGCCAGCAAGGGCCGGCCCTGCGGTAAGGACGAAAAGCTTGCCATGGGCCTTTGACACCGGCCCTGTCACGGCAAGCCCCATCGCCCGGCATTCCCGCAGGATGGAATCGACGCCATCCGTCTTCTGGCCATCCACCGCCACCGGGCCGCCCGGCTCTACCTCGGCCATGGCGCGGGAAATCAGTGCCCGCGCGGCCTCTTTCGCCCGCGGCAGGCAGACCAAGGCGGCAGCATAGGGCAGACCATTGCCAACCCGGTAACCCCGCGCGGCAAACCATTCCGCATCCGGACGGAAACCGGTGATGATCTGCACCCGCGCAATCGACAGGGCCGAGAACTGATCGCCTTCGCGCGGGGCATAAACAGCGATATCGCCCGTGGGGGGGGGCTGAAACACCCCGTCTTGCAGGGCAAGGTCAAGTCTGGCTGAGCGCATGAACCATGGAACAGGGCATCACACCCTATTCCTTCTCCATCGTGCATTGCAGGGGGTGCTGGTGACGCCGGGCGAAATCCATCACCTGCGCAACCTTGGTTTCCGCCACCTCAAAGGAAAACACGCCGACAACGGCAAGGCCCTTCTTGTGTACCGTCAGCATGATATCAAAGGCCTGTGCATGGGTCAGCCCGAAGAACCGTTCCAGCACATGAACAACGAATTCCATCGGCGTGTAATCGTCATTCAGCAGCATCACCTTGTACATCGGCGGGCGCTGCGTGCGCGTCTTGGTCTTGGTCAGGATGCCCGCATCGCTGCCTGTCCCATCTGTCTTGTCCGACATGGAAAAGGGGAAATGGGTCACCGGGGCAAGCCTCGTTGCATGGGATTCGGGTTGAACGTGTTGTTGCGCAATATAGCGGCTTTTGGTTTCGGGAAAAGGGGCAGGCCCCGAAGGATTGCGACAGCGCCCTAAACGGGGCATGAACGGCACCAATGGGGGGGATCATGGCGATTACTACAATCGGTTTCGACGCGGACGATACGCTTTGGCAAAACGAGACGTTCTTTCGCCTGACACAGGACAGGTTCACCGATCTTCTGCGCGATCACGCCGAAGCCGATCATCTGCATGACCGCCTGCTTGCCGCAGAACGCCGCAATCTTGGCCATTATGGCTTTGGTGTGAAAGGCTTTGTCCTGTCGATGATCGAAACCGCGATCGAGGTAACAGAGGGCCGCGTGCCGGCCGCGACCATCGCGGAAATCATGGCCGCAGGGCGCGAAATGCTGGCCCACCCGATCGAACTTTTGCCCCATGCCCGTGCCACGGTGGAACATCTGGCCAAGAGCCACCGGGTGATTCTGATCACCAAGGGAGATCTGCTGGATCAGGAACGAAAGCTGGCACAATCGGGATTGGGTGACCTTTTCCATGGCGTCGAGATCGTTTCCGACAAGAAACCCATGGTCTATGCCAGCATCTTCAGGCGCTTCGGATGCACCCCGGAAACGGCAATGATGGTGGGCAACTCTCTGAAATCCGATGTGCTTCCCGTGCTGGAACTGGGCGGTTGGGGGGTGCATGTGCCGCATGGCCTGACATGGGCGCTGGAACATGCCGATGCCCCGGAAGACCATGGCCGGTTCTTCACCTTGCAGGATCTGCAACCCTTGCCTGATCTTGTGGCGACCATTGACTGACCCACTATGGCTTGCGGCCCTGCGCAAGGCTTTGCCAGAATTGCCACAGCCTGAAGATTTTCCGCAAAACCATTGAAACTGACGGGTTTTCTGCCCGGCGCCCCTGTGCTAGTCTTTGTACCAAACACGCCCCACCCAAAAAAATCGGGGCGGTCGAGGCAGAGCAAAAGGTCAGCGTCATGAAAACGCTTTTGGGGCATCATGCCCGCAATATCGTATGTCTGATGGCGTTCATCATTGCGGCGGCCTGTTCTGCACCGCAATCTTCGACCGCAGCCCCCTTTGCAGCGATTGTACAGGATGCCCGCACCGGCGAGGTGCTGTATTCGGAAAACGCCAATACCCGGTTGCACCCCGCTTCGCTGACCAAGATGCTGACGCTTTACATCGCCTTCGAGGAAATCCAGCGCGGCAATATCTCGCTGGACAGTCTCGTGACCGTGTCGAAGAACGCAGCATCTCAGCCGCCGTCGCGACTTGGGCTGAAGGCGGGGCAGAAGATTGCGCTGCGCTATCTGATCCGCGCGGCGGCCATCAAATCGGCCAATGACGCCGCCTCGGCCATCGGGGATGCCATCGGCGGGAACGAGGCAAAATTCGCCGAACGCATGACCCGCACGGCCAAGGCGCTTGGCATGAAGAATTCCACTTTCAAGAATGCCAACGGCCTGACCCGCAATGGCCACCTTTCCACCGCCGCCGACATGAACCTGCTGGGGCGCAGGCTGTTCTATGATTTCCCGCAGTATTACAACCTGTTCTCGCGTCGGACCACGGATGCCGGCATGGCACAGGTCCGCAATACCAACACCCGCTTTCTGGACGCCTACGAAGGTGCCGACGGCATCAAGACGGGCTATACGGTTGCGGCCGGGTTCAACCTGACCGCATCGGCGGAACGGGGTGGCGTACGCATCATCGCCACGGTCTTTGGTGGCACGTCAACCGCGCAGCGCAATTCCAAGATGGCCGAGTTGATGAATGTGGGCTTCCGCAAGGCGCCGCGCTCGGCCCCCACGAAGCCGCCGGCGGCGCCGGAATATCAGGGCGATGTGGAAAACGCGCTGATCGCGGCCAACGACGGCCTGCCCGAGGTTGAGGGCGGCGCCGGAAAGACCATTCGCCTGCTGACAGCCGTGACCACCTCCCCGCGGCCGCAGGCGCGGCCTGTCGCCGCCAAGGTCGAGGCTACATCGGTTGCCGTGGCGGCGATCGAGACAAGCATCGAAGAAGCCGTGGCCGAAGCGGCGGCAGCCCCGCCGCCTGCGGGCACCCTGGACAGGCAGGCGCTTGAGCTTGCCGAAGCGCCCGAGGCTTCCCCGGAACCTGAAGCCGATCGCGCAGAGCCTGATCTGATGCTGGCCTCTGCCGCCGCCATCTCGCCGCCGCCGCGCCCGTCTAACCTGCCCGAGGCGCCGCTGGCCGATGACCCGGCCTTTGATGCCGTGGCCCCGCTGGAAGATGACGGGTCTGACCCGGAAATGGTGGAAATCGCCTTGGCCGAAGCCGAGCCCAAGGATCTGGCCGCCGAACCCGACCCCGCGACCAGCGATGTTGCGGTTCTGGCCGAAGCGCCCCACCCGGCCGTTCTGGCACTGACCGAATCCACGCTGGACGCCCAGGCCGAGGCTTTGGCCGGCAATCAGGGAACGGCGGCAGAACCACAACAACTGGCCGCGGTTGAGCTGACCTCGGCCGCTGCAAAGGCCCCGCCCAAGCGCAATGCCCCGATCTTTGACAAGGTGGAACCCATGACCGTCGCCGCTGCCGAGGAGGCCCCGGTAGTCATCCGCCTTTCCACCTCGAACGCGCGCCATTACGGTGTGCATCTGGGCAAGTTCAACAGCCGCGATGCTGCCGAACGGATGCTGCTGAAAACGCAGTTGACCGAAAGCGCCACGCTGAATGAAGGCCTGCGCAAGGTCGTGCAAAGGGGTGGCGGGTTCGAGGCCAATTTCATGGGCTTGTCGCAGGAACAGGCCGATCTGGCCTGTCGCCGGTTGCAGGCGCGCGGCACTCCCTGCTTTACCCTTGCACCGTAAACGGTTGACACGATGACAGGTTTCGTACTTCCCGCCCCGGATCAGGCTTCTGTCGCGGTCGAAGGCACTGACTTGCGCTTTGCCGTTCGGCGGATCTTCTGCGTCGGCCGCAACTATGCCGAACACACCCGCGAAATGGGGGGCGATCCGCAGGCGGAACCGCCTTTCTTCTTTACAAAGCCCGCGGATGCCGTGGTGGACAGCGGGGCACGCATAGCCTTTCCCACGGCCACATCGGATCTGCACCATGAAGCGGAACTTGTGGTGGCCATCGGCCGCGCGGGCCGCGATGTTACGCCAGACAAGGCCGCAAGCCTGATCTGGGGCCATGCTGCGGGCAATGATCTGACGCGGCGGGATCTTCAGGCACAGGCGAAAGCCAGCCGTCGCCCCTGGGATATGGCCAAGGGCTTTGACCAATCGGCCGTTGTGGGCCCCCTGCGGCCGGGTCCGCTGGGCGACGGGGCAATCCGTTGCCGTGTGGATGGCCGGCTGACGCAGGATGCCCGCCTGTCCGACATGATCTGGCCGGTCGAGGCGATCATCGCCCATCTGTCAGGGCTTGTGGCTCTTGCCCCGGGGGATCTGATCTTCACCGGAACGCCCGCAGGTGTCGGGCCGCTGACCCCCGGTCAGACCTGCACGGTCGAGATTGATGGCCTGCAACCCGCTACCGTAACCGTCGGCTGAAGCGCCAAACGCTTTCAGGGCTTCGGGTGATCGTCCCAGTCCTTTGTCAGGATACGGTTGGCGTCACCTTCGGGGTCATCAAACTGCCGCGTCTTCATCGCCCAGATGAAGGCGGCAAGGCCGATGCCCCCAAGGAAAAGCGAAACCGGGATAAGGATGCCAAGGATTTCCATGGTCACTTCAACCGCAGAGCGTTCAGCGAAACGGTGATGGAAGACAGGGACATGGCCAAGGCCGCCGCAAGGGGCGTTGCCATCCCCACCAGCGCCAGGGGCACCGCCACCACGTTGTAAAGCGCCGAGATGCCGAAATTCTCGCGGATGCGGCGGCTGGATTGCCGCGAAATCCGCACGGCATCCGCGATTGGCGCCATATCCGTGCCCAGCAGAACGATGTCAGAGGCAACCCGCGCCGCATCCAGCGCCGAAGCGGGCGAAATGGAAACATGTGCCGCCGCCAATGCCGCGGTATCGTTCAGACCGTCGCCCACCATCAGCACCCGGCGGCCCTGTGCAGTCAGGTCTGACACCAGCGCCGATTTTTCCGCCGGCAGCGCCCCTGCCACCCAATCGGTGATCCCAAGCCGCCCCGCCAGATCGCGCACAGCACCTTCCGCATCGCCCGAGATCAGCCGCACCGACAGGCCCTGTGCCTTGAGCTGGGCAATCGCCGTTTCCGCGCCCGGGCGCAGCCTGTCGGCAAAGGTAAAGGCGCGGGGCTGGCCTTCGCCGGTGCAAAGATAGGTGGCGGTCACATCCAGCGCGGCCCCGCCGCACCAAGCCGCCCGGCCCAGACGCACACGCTGGCCTTTCCACTGCCCTTCGATGCCATAGCCCGGCACTTCGCGGATATCGTCCACCCGGGCCGGGCGGATGCCGGCTTCGCGGGCCGCTTCCGCCAGTGCCAGTGCCAGCGGGTGAGACGAAGCCCCTGCAAGCGCCATGGCCACCTCAACCGCCGGACGGGGGTGGCTTGAGATATTCGTCGGCTCGGGCGCCCCCAGCGTCAGGGTGCCTGTCTTGTCGAACACCACAGTGTCCACTTCAGCCAGCCGTTCCAGCGCCGTGCCATCCTTGATCAGAAGCCCCTTGCGAAACAACCGGCCGCTGGCCGAGGTGACCACGGCCGGCACCGCCAGCCCAAGGGCGCAGGGGCAGGTGATGATCAGCACGGCCGCCGAAATGTTGACCGCATGGCGCAGATCGCCACCGGTCTGCCACATCCAGAACCCGAAGGCAGAGAACGACAGCAGATGCACCAGTGGCGAATACCAAGCCGCGGCCCTTTCGGCGAGGCTGGTGTATTTCGTGCGCGCGCTTTCGGCCACGGCTACCAGATCGGCCATCCGGTGCAGGCTGGAATCCCTTCCCGCCGCGGTGACACGCAGGGTCAGTGGCCCGGTCAGGTTCACCTCACCGGCGGAAACCTGCAAGCCGGGCCCGCCAAACACCGGCAGGCTTTCACCCGTCAAAAGCGACCTGTCGATTTCACTGCTGCCTTCGGTGATGATCCCGTCAACCGGCATCCGCCCACCGGGGCGCACCCGAACCAGATCGCCTACCACGATATCGGAAATGCCCAAGGTGACTTCGGCCCCGTCACGCAGGACAACCGCGCGCGGCACTTCCAGCGCGGCAAGTTCTTCGGCCGCCGAACGGGCAACGGCACGAGTCCGATGGTCCAGATACCGGCCCAGCAACAGGAAGAAGGTCAGCATCACGGCCGCGTCGAAATAGGCGTGCAGGCCAGAATGCCACGTTTCGAACAGCGAGATGGCCGAGGCAAGGATCAGCGCCAACGAGATCGGCACATCCATCCCCAAGCGCCCCACCCTCAGGCTGCGCCAGGCGCTGCGAAAGAAGGGTTGGCCGGAAAACACCACCGTGGGCAGGGCAATTGCCGCCGAAATCCAGTGGAACAGGTCGCGCGTCACCCCTTCGGCGCCCGACCAGACGGCAACCGACAGAAGCATCACATTCATCATCGAAAAGAACGCGACGCCCAGACGCATCAGCAGATCACGGCCCTGCCGGTCTGTCTCGGTCGCGCTCAGCAAACCGGGATCCAGCTCATGCGCCTCATAGCCGACATCGGCTGCCGCGGCGATCAACTGGGGAACGGTAACTTCAGGCCCGGCATCGACGCTGACGCGTTTCAAGGTCAGGTTCACCCGGGCCGAGCGCACCCCCGGCACCGCCGACATGGCCTGTTCAACCGTGCTGATGCAGGCCGCGCAATGGGCCTGCGGCAGGGAAAGGATCAGGCGGGCATCCTTCTGTTCGGCGGCAGCCGCCGCGATCCGTTCGGCCGAAGGCGCGGCCACACAGGCCGGGCAGGCGGAAATGCCACCGCCCCCGACCTCGCCCTGATCAAACGCCAATGTCATGCCTTAGCCCTGGACAAAGAAATCTAGCCGCTGTTCGAACAACGTGCCGTCCTCGGCATAGGCTTCGACCTTGAGCAGCCATTTGCCGGTGCCAAGCGCCACGTCAGCTTCCCATGAGGAGCCAACCTGGGCAAGGGCGGGTTGCTGGTCCTCGCGGGCTTCCGTGGTGCGGCCCAGAAGGATGCGGATATCCCTGACCGCAGCAGGCTGGCCCGCCGCATCGGTCAGTTTCAGCGTAAGCCGACCGGACCCGCGGTTGTAGTCATGCGAGACGGTCCAGCCCAAAGCCTGTTGTTCGGCCTTTCGCTTGTCGAAATCCTGGCTGGCGACATAGGAATTTGCCACCTCGAGCCCCGGAAAGGTGGAAATCGCCTTCCACGCCATCAGAAGGTTCACCGCGATGATCACGCCGAAAGCGCCGACAGTGAAGAAAAGGACATGACGCCCGGTAATCTCACGCATGTTATTTCGCCTTTCCGTTAAAGACCGTGTCCTTGTAAACCCGGTCCGTGCCTTTGACATCCTCGATCCACAGCCGCAGTGCCGACCTGTCGGTCGTGGCGGCCGTGCTGTCGGGGGCGGCAGTCACATAGACGCGCTGTTCAAGGGTTTCGTTGGCCGGCACCAGAACCCGCAGGTCGTCAGTCCCTTCCAGCGAAATTCTCAGCGGCGCCTCCGACGTCAGCGACAGTCGGAAATAACGGTCGTCGCCGTGCTTGTTGCGCAGCCGAAGGTCATAGGTGTTGCGGATCGCGCCGTCCGACAGGGTAACGAAGGTCGGGTTGCGAACTGGCGTCACGTTCACGTCAATCTCTGTGCGCAGGAACAGGGCCACGACCAGCCCGATGCCAACCGCAGACCAAAGGACCGAGTAAAGAATGGTGCGCGGGCGGAAGATGTGTTTCCACACGCTCTTGGGTTCTTGGCCGGCACGTTCGCGTGTTTCATCCGTCAGCGCCAGATAACCGATCAGCCCGCGCGGCTTGCCGATCTTGTCCATCATGTCATTGCAGGCATCGATGCACAGCCCGCATGTGATGCAGGCAAGCTGCTGCCCGTTGCGAATATCGATGCCCATGGGGCAGACGTTCACGCAGGCCATGCAGTCGATGCAATCGCCGTTACCTTCCACCGATTGCTTGCCGCGCGGTTCGCCCCGCCATTCGCGATAGGCGATGGTGATGGTATCCTCATCCATCATCGCGGCCTGAATCCGTGGCCAGGGGCAGGCATAGATGCACATCTGTTCGCGCGCGAAGCCGCCAAAGGCGAAGGTCGTCGCGGCAAGGATGAACATGGTGGTATAGGCAATCGGATGCGCCTGCCCGGTCAGCAGATTTTGCAACAGCGTTGGCGCATCGGTGAAATAGAAGATCCACGCCCCGCCCGTGGCCAGCCCGATCAGCGCCCAGATCACCCATTTGACCGCGCGCTTGCGAATCTTCTCGGCATCCCATTTCTGCCGATGCAGGCGGATGCGGGCATTGCGGTCGCCTTCGACCCAGCGTTCAACCAGAATGAACAGGTCGGTCCACACGGTTTGCGGGCAGGCATAGCCGCACCAGACCCGCCCCGCAGCCGAGGTGAACAGGAACAGACCCAAGCCCGCCATGATCAGCAGACCGGCGACAAAATAGAACTCGTGCGGCCAGATCTCGATCATGAAGAAGAAGAAGCGACGGTTCCCCAGATCGATCAACACCGCCTGATCAGGCAGGTTCGGCCCCCGATCCCAACGCAGCCACGGCGTGATGTAATAGATCGAAAGGGTGATCCCCATGATCCACCACTTCAAGCTGCGAAAGGCCCCCTTGACCCGGCGGGGAAAGATCGGCTCGCGGGCGGCATAAAGGCCCTGGGGTTCGTTGGTATCGGGACTGGTCACTGAATCGCTCCGAATTCGGATTTCTGGATGTTGTCTGCACTGCCCCGGCGCAAGCGACATTGACCTGCATCAAAATCCGCATCGCTGATGCAAGTTTGACTGTGGCATCTGCGCACGCCCCGACCTATTCCCGCTAAGGGCATGAAAAAAGGCGGCAGAATGCCGCCTTTTTCCGCAAGCCCGGAAGCAAGGATCAGCCACGCCGCTTGATCCGGCGTTCCGCATTGTCGATGACCGACGCCAGAATCTTGCGCTGCTTCATCACCTCGACCGTGCGCTTCATCAGATCAAGCGCGCCCTTTTCATTGCCATCGGCCTCCATCATCTCGGCCACGGTGCGCAACTGCGCGAAATAAGGAATGTGGCCAACGGTATCGGCTGCTTTCTGGGGTTCCTTCAGCAGCGCCGCCACCTGCGCCTTGGCAGCCTGATCCACCTTGGCCGCCTGCGCCCGGATCACAAGGCCCTTTCCGCCCTTGCCATCCTCCAGCACCTTGAAATCGCGCAACTGAGGGTTGGTCAGCGCCACTTCGGCATGCAGGGCGGCAGGGTTCGTGGCGCAGGTCTTCACCACGCGGCGCAGCACATCTTCCGCCGAAGAAAGCTGCGGCGCGCCGGCAAAAGCCATCACCCGCGCCACATCTTCGGTAAAGTAATCCGCTGCCACGGCCCCTTCCTCGGCCGAAACCGGCGGTGCGACATAAAGCCGAAGCACATTCGAAACCACGATTTCGGCCCCCATGTCGATGGCCACCTGCACCTTGTAAAAGCCCGGCTCGTCAATCAGCCAGCCATCGGTCGAGGTGCTGATCATCTGCGCACCATAGATCGCCGCGCCCGACTCCAGCCTGTCGGCATGGGGTTCATGGCAGCGGGTGATCATCGGCCGCCATTGCCGCAGCGCGCCGCCTTCGCGTTGCACGAACACCGTGACATGGCGCCCGTCGGCCAAAAGATCGGCCTCAACCAGCACGGGGCTGCCCGAGGTGTTTTCCAGCTTCATCTCCATCGTCACGGGTTCAAGGAAGCGATAGGAATTTTCGGCCCGGTTCGGGCGTACCGAAAGGCGCCAGTTCCCGCTGTGGCGCAGCGGATCGGGGGCTTCGAAACCATGGTTTTCGAACCAGTTGGAATTGCCCATCTGAACGAAGCGGCGTGGCGCATGGCGCATGAACACCAGTTCGTCATCGCTGAACCGGAAAGCGAAATCGCCAAAGAACGCCGCCTGCCCGCCCGAGACGTTATAGGGGTAATTCATGAAACTGCGCGCTTCGGGTTCATTCGCCAGCGGTATCCACGGATCGCCAGGCGCCCCCTGCGGCGTGCCAAGCGCCTTTTGCCAGGAATGGGCAAGGTTGAAGGCGTGGCCCATTTCATGCACCGCCGTCCAGAACTGCATGCGGTTGCGCCAGGCGGCCGGATTGGCATCGCCCGGGGGGGCGTTCTGGATGAAACTGTCGGTAAACAGCGCGGTGCCCTGCCGATGGTTCGGGCCGATGTCATCGAACATCACCCCACCCAGACTTTGTCCCTGATCATGCCGGGCCGCATAAAGAACCCAAAGCGCCCATTGCGGCTTGTTTGCGAAGCGCGACCAATAGGTGACCATGGCATTATGCATCTCGGTATCAGACCATGTACCATTCGCCCCGGCCCCCGAGGTGGGAATGACCGTCGTATTGGGTGACATGGAAACGTCAAAACCCGCGCGCTGAAAGATGCTGGCCAGTGACAGCGTTTCCGCTGGCAGGGTTGCGGGCCGCGTGGGGTGTGACCCAGTGTCATAGGCCGTGACGATGGTGCCGGCATTGTCCACCCTGTCCACCTCGAATTCCACCGAATCGAAATAGCGCGACTGGAAGGCCAGCATGTATTTGCGCGGGGTGATTCCGCCGCCAGACAGCGTCAGCTCATAGGCCCCGTAACCAAGGCCCGTGGTGCGCCGTGCGGTGAAGGTGACCGTCGTGCCGGGAATCAGCGCCGCGTTGCCATCGCGATAGACGATGTTTGCCGTTACCGTTCGCCGGTTCATCGCCGTGCATTTGTCGGAAGTCACCTCGGCAATCGCATGGGCGCTGCTGGCGGGGAAGATCCGGCTCACCTCGATCGAGATGCGGTTCTGCGGGAAGAACCGGTCCACATCCACCCGCACCGTGATGCGCAACAGGTTGAACGGCGTAACGGGAACCGGACGGGCCGGCCCCGGAATGGGCGTGGGCAGCGGTGTGGAAAGCGTGGGCTGGACATGGCGATAGCGCCCGCTGACCGCCATGCAGAAGGCGGGCAAGGGCACAATGGGCCCCGGAAAAGGCCCGGGAAGCGGCAGCCTTGGCTCCGGAACGGGCAACGGAAATGGACCGGGCAGAGGGTCCGGCAGGGGGCCGTCGGGAACCGGGGTAAAACCCCGGGTGTCGACGGGGCCGCTGGCATCATCGGCATCCGACATCCGGCCAGCAAGGTAATCAGGGTGTTCCGCCTCGGGGATCGCGGCCGGCGATTGGGCATGTTCTATCGGGGCGCGGGTGCGCCCTTCGTTCTGTTCCATGGGATTTTCCTTCGGTGAAATTTAAGGTTCTGAAATTACTTGCGAAAATACGGCTTCGCGGCAATCGGACGGTTACAGGTAGCCCGGGGTCTGATCCAGGGCGTCAATCTTCAGGGCACCGTTCACAAGGGTCAGGGTCACAAAGGGCCTGCCCGGGTGAAGATGCACCTTCCGCTGCGCCCCGGTATCCTTTTGCCGGATGATGACCTCCTCTCCATCGCGCAGCATCACGGGTTCGATATGCGCCAGCCCGGTCTGAAACCGGGTGCGCGCAGTGACAGAGGCACGCAGTTTCCCTGCTACCAGAATTTCGAAACTCTGGCCTGTGAACCCTTCCTGAAAATGAAATTCCACGCGGTGCAGGCCACCGTCGTCATCTTCTTCGTCAGGCATGGAACACTCCACCTTCGGGCAGGAATGTTGTTCGAGCGCGGGAAAATCTTGCGCCCCGGGGAAACAATCAGATCGTCGAAAAATCAGTTGAAACCACAATAATTGCAACCAACAGGTGAATCATAGCGCATTTTGGGCCAAAAACCAACCGGAATTCCGGGCATGATTTCCACCCTGCTGTGCCGCGCCACACCGGCACAAGATAACCAGACAAAAAACCGGGAACACCGGCGCCCCAGGAAACGCGCCAACAGGACGGGGCGCCGGTGATTGGCCAAGCCCGGTGGGCATGGTCATCTTCAGATAAGACCAGCCCCGCAAACCGGGCCTTGACCTGAATCAACTGCCACCCCCCTTGCGCGATTTGCCGCACAAGCCCGGTCTGGCATGCGAAAAGGCCCGGGGAGCATGCCCCCGGGCCCCTTTTGCCGTCTGACTGAAGGGCGCGGTTACTGGCCGCCACCCCGGCTGTGAACATAAAGCGCCACGGCCCGGATTTCATCCTCGCTCAGCCGCTGGTTCCAGTTCGGCATCACGCCAAAACGGGCATTGGTCACCGTTTCAGTAATTGCCTCTCGCGAACCGCCATAGAGCCAGATCGCATCCGACAGTTTCGGCGCACCCTGAGCCTGATCCCCGGAACCGTCTTCCATGTGGCAGGCCGCACAGTTGTCGACAAATACCGTCTGCCCCGCGGACGCCAGTGCCGCATCATGTTCCTGCCCCGAAAGTTGCAGGACATATTCCACGACCTCGCTGATCTGCTGGGGTTCCAGCAGCTCATCGGCCCCGAACTTCGGCATTTCCGAATAGCGAGCATCCGGATCGGTGGTGTTGCGAATGCCGTGGGTGATGGTCAGGTGGATATTCTCGATATCCCCGCCCCACAGCCAGTCGTCATCCAGAAGGTTCGGATATCCCTTGCCTTCCACACCGGCGGCACCAGACCCGTGGCACTGGGCGCAGTTGGTCTTGAAGACCGCAGCCCCTGCGCGTTCGGCATAGGCCATCAGCTCGGGGTTATCCGACACCGTGGTCAGGTCGGCATCCGTCAACTGCTGCTTGATCGCAGCGTTGGCATCGTCAAACCGCTTGATTTCGGCGGCCACATCGGCGCGGGTCGAAGCGCCCAGCACCCCCGGCGTCGCCGCCGAGATCAGCGGCCATGCCGGATAGGCGATGGTGTATCCGATGCCCCAAACGATGGTGGCGTAGAATACCCAGACCCACCAGCGCGGCAGCGGGTTGTTATACTCTTCGATCCCGTCCCAATCGTGGCCGGTGGTTTCCACCTGCCGGTTCTGTGCGGGCGTTACTCTCTTGGCGCACATGGTCTTACGCCTCCTTCACTCGGCTGGTGTCACCAGCGGGTTTCGTCTCGTTGCGAAAGATGGCACTGGCCGCATCGTCCTGGACCTTTCGGCTGCCCGGCCGCCAGACCCAGGCGAAAACGCCCAGGAACACGACGAACAGGGCCAGGAGCATCCAGCTATCGGCAAATTCCCGCAGCAGGCTGTAGGTTTCCATCTTGTCCCCCTTACCGGCTTGCATCCGGCGTGAAGGTCGAGAAGTCGACCATCGTGCCCAGAACCTGAATATAGGCGATCAGCGCATCCATTTCGGTCAGCTGCGGCTGGCCGTCGAAGTTGCGCACGTTGACGGCATGACCGAAGGCCTCTTCGCCATAGCGTGCCTGAAGGCCATCGCTGTCGGCGTTGGGGTCTGCCTGCGCCATGAAGTCGGCAACCGCGTTCTCCATCATCTCATCGGTGTAAGGCACACCGACAAAGCGGTGGGTCGACATGATGTCATGGATATAGCGGCCGTCGATTTCCTTGCGGGCAAGGAAGCCATAGGGCGGCATGACCGATTCCGGCACGACCGACTTCGCGTTCTGGAAGTGGTCCTGATGCCATTCATCGGAATAGCGGCCCCCCACGCGGGCCAGATCCGGCCCGGTGCGCTTTGACCCCCATTGGAACGGATGGTCATACATGGATTCCGCCGCAAGGCTGTAATGGCCATAGCGTTCCACCTCGTCCCGCATCGGACGGATCATCTGGCTGTGGCACACATAGCAGCCTTCGCGCAGATAGACGTTTCGACCCGCCAGTTCGAGAGGCGTGTAGGGGCGCACGCCCTCGACCTCTTCAATTGTGTTTTCGAGATAGAAGAGCGGCACGATCTGCACCAGTCCACCGACGGTCACGACCAGGAAGCTGAAAACCAGCAACAGTGTCGCGTTGGTTTCGATAATCTTGTGTTTGTCAAGAATACCCATTGTCCAAGCCTCCTTATTCGGCCGGGACGGCTGCGGGCGACATCACGGCGTCTTTTGCCGGGCTGCGCTTCACAGTCATCCAAAGGTTGTAGCACATGATCAGGGCACCGGTGAGATACATCACACCGCCCAGAGCACGCACGACGTACATCGGGAACTTCGCACTCACGGTGTCGGACGGCTTGCCCCATCGTTCAAAGAACCAATCGCAGAGGGCCAAGGGCT
>JALQTL010000172.1 GCA_023260935.1 Paracoccaceae bacterium | reverse complement strand
GCCGGTCTCGACCGTCAGGTTCACCTGATCAAGCGCCTTGACCCCGGGAAAAAGCTTGCTGATCCCCCGCATTTCCAGAAGCCTTGCCATCTCTCTCCCCAAACCGGTCCAGAGCTTCATCTTGGCCAAAATACTCCGGGGGGTCCGGGGGGCTGGCCCCCCGGCCGGTGCGGGCAGGGGCTCCGCAGCCTTCCCCTACCCGCCGCTCCCCACGGAGTGATCCGCCTGTTTCAGCCGGTTACTTCAGCTGGTCCGCCGTGTAATAGCCCGACGCGACCAGAACCTTCTCGATATCGCCCACACCCAGCGCCATCGGTTCCAGCAGATAGGACGGAACCACCTTCACCCCGTTGTCATAGGTGGTGGTGTCGTTGATCTCGGGCTCGCCGCCCGACATGATGGCATCGACCATCTTGACGGTCACGCCTGCAAGGGCGCGGGTGTCCTTGAACACGGTCGAATACTGCTCTCCCGCCATCATCGACTTCACGCTGGGGATTTCCGCATCCTGCCCGGTGACACAGGGCATCTTCAGGTCGCCCGACCCGTAGCCTACGCCCTTGACCGATGAAAGGATGCCGATCGACAGCCCGTCATAAGGGGAAAGCGCGCCATGCAGCGTCTTGTCGCCGTAATTCGCAGACAGAAGATTGTCCATGCGCGACTGCGCCACGGCACCGTCCCACCGCAGGGTGCCCACCACATCCATGCCCATCTGGCCTGACGGCACGGCGATCTCGCCCGCATCGATCAGCGGTTGCAGCACCGACATGGCGCCGTTGTAGAAGAAGAAGGCGTTGTTGTCGTCGGGGCTGCCGCCGAACAGTTCCACATTCTTCGGCTTGGCATCGCCAAAGCGTTCGTTAAGGCATTGCACAAGGCTGTTGGCCTGCAGGACGCCGACCTTGAAATTGTCGAAGGTGGCGTAATAGTCCACGTTTTCGCTGTCACGGATCAGGCGGTCATAGGCGATGACCTTGATGCCGCTGGCGGCAGCATTTTCCAGGGCGTTCGACAGGGTGGTGCCATCGATGGCGGCAATCACCAGAACCTTCACGCCCTTGGTGATCATGTTCTCGATCTGGGCCAGCTGGTTCGGGATATCGTCTTCGGCATATTGCAGATCGGTGCCGTAGCCCGCGGCGGTGAATTGTTCGACCATCGAATTGCCGTCCGAAATCCAGCGCGACGATGATTTGGTCGGCATGGCGATGCCGACGGTGCCCTTGTCCTGCGCGATGGCGGGGGCCGTGTTCATGGCAAGAATGGTGGCAAGGCCGGTGGCAAGGGTCAGCATGGACCGTCTGGAGAACGTCATTTCTTTCCTCCCAAGTGTGAAAGCCGTTCCGCTTTTTTCGAATCCAAGAAGCATTCGTTGGACGAGGCCACTGTTGATCCAGCATCATATTACTGTCAAATGACGAAGTGGCGCCAAAACATACCGGAACTGATATGAAAAATTCCGATCTGCACCCGCTGGATGGCTTGCGCGGGTTGAAGCTTTCGCATCTGCGGTTGATGGCGGAATTGCGGTCGCTGGGCCGGCTTGGGCTGGCGGCGGAACAGATCGGGATGGCCCAACCTGCCGCATCGCGCCTTTTGGCCGAGGTCGAGGCGATCGTGGGTCATCCGGTGCATGAGCGCGACGGGCGGTCGCTGCGGCTGACGGCGGTGGGCATGGCGCTGGCCCGGCGGGCCGAACGCATCCAGTTGGAACTGAAGGATGCCTCGCGTGAGATCAGCGAGGCAATTGCCGGCACCGAAGGCCATCTGCGGGTGGGGTCGGTCACCGGGCCCGCGCTCAGCCAGTTGCTGCCGGTGCTGCGCCGGTTGCGTCTGGAAAGCCCCGGCATTTCGGTCGAGGTGGTCGTGGCCACGTCAGACCAGCTTTGCGACCAGATCCTGACCGGTCGGCTGGATTTCGCTCTGGGCCGGGTGCCGGCGCGTCTTTATGGCCAGTTCGACCTGACGCCCTTGGGCGAAGAGCCGTTGGGCCTTGTCGTCCGGCGCGGGCATCCGCTGCTTCTGAAGCCCGATGTCACGCTGGAAGATACTCTTGCCCATGACTGGGTGATGCCTGACGATGAAACCCTGCTGTCGCAAACCGTGCTGCGCTGGCTGGCCAATGCCGGGCTTCCGCCGCCGCGCCGGCAGTTTTCCACCTCGTCCTTCCTGTTCACGCTGGCGATGCTGAAAGACACCGACTCGGTCGCTCCGCTGGCGCTGCCGGTTGTTGACAGCTTCACCGATGGCGTCAGCATGCCCTTTGTTCAGGTGCCCATCGATCTGGGTCTGTCGGTGGAAGCTTACGGCCTGATGCGCCGGGCCGATACCCGGCTGACCGCACTGGCGCATCGGGTGGCCGGGATGATCATGGCGCCGGCCCACGCCTGACGCGAAAAGGCCCCGTCGACGATGCCCCGTCAACAATCGGTCAGGCGTTCAGGAAGACCCGGACGGTTTCTTCGAATTCGCGTGGCTTTTCAGCATGCAGCCAGTGACCCACCCCCGGAATTTTTGCAAAGCGCGCGGCGGGAAAAAGGCTGCGGATCGTATCGCGGTGTTCGGGGCGCACATAGCTGCTGTCGCCCCCGGTCAGGAACAGGGCCGGGCCGGTGAACTGCCCGGTGGTGCCCGGCCAGCCCACGATCTTCGGCATCTCGCGTTCCAGCACGTCAAGGTTCAGTCGCCAGCGGGGCGGTCTTGCCTTCAGGTCAAGGGATTGCAGGAAGAAAGCGCGCAAGGAGGCGTCTTCCACATCGGCCGCCAGCCGGCGGTCAGCCTCGCCCCTTGTGGCAAGGTCTGTCAGGTCCAGCGCGCGCATGGCGTGGATGTGGCGGGTCTGGTCATGTCCATAGGCCACGGGCGCGATGTCGGCGATGACGATCCGGCGCAAGAGCGCGGGCTGCGTCAGCGCAAGCTGCATGGTCGCCTTGCCGCCCATGGAATGCCCCAGCAGATCGGCCGGGGTGCCAAGGCTTTCGATTACCTCGGCCAGATCGGCCGCCATTTCGGGATATCCATGAACATCAGCCCAAGCACTGTTGCCATGGTTGCGCATGTCTACCGCCAGCACATCGCGGGTATCGGCCAGCCTGCGGGCAATGACGCCCCAGTTGCGGGCCGAGCCATAAAGACCGTGCGCGATGACAAGCGGTGGGTGAACCGCCGGGTTGGCCGAGGGGTGATGGATCGTGGCAAGCATGCCACCGGTTTAGCCGCAGTTTGCCGGCACGGCCAGAGCGGTTGAGCATTTCCCTTCCGCACTCTACCTTGATGCCGAAATACAGGTGCAGGCATGAGTGGCGTCGCAATTCAGCAGATGGCAGACAGGGTCGCGGCCTTGATGGAAGAACGCATGGGCATTCGTGGCGCGGATCTTTCGGCCAAGGTGCGAAAGGCCGGCCGGTCGCTGCCCCGCAAGATCAGGGCTGCCGCCACCGATCTGGCCGATGCCGCGGAACGCTCTCAGAACCCCAAGCTTCTGGTCCAGATCGATCAGGCCAAGGTTGCCGCCGATTATGACCTTTGCGTAAGGCATCTGATGACGGTGCGCCGGGGCGGGGTGATCGCGGGGCTTCTGACCAATGTGGCGGGCACGCTGCTGGTGGGGCTTATGCTTTTGGGGGCCGTCATCTTTCTGGTGCAGCGGATGCGCGGCCAGATGTAACCGCCGGCCCTGACCTGCCAGATGAAGAAGGGCGCGCGCCGGCCCCTTGCCCTGCGCGCGCCCCATTTTATTGCTGTCGCCGACCCTGTCAGAGATTGGGATAGATCGGGAAGCGCTGGCACAGCGCTTCGACCTCGGCCGCCACCTTGGCTTCGACGGCGGCATTGCCATCTTCACCATTGGCGGCAAGCCCGTCCACCACTTCGGTGATCCAGCGGCCGATCTGGCGGAATTCCTCTTCGCCAAAGCCACGGGTCGTGCCCGCCGGCGTGCCCAGACGGACCCCGCTGGTGATGGTCGGCTTTTCGGTATCAAAGGGGATGCCGTTCTTGTTGCAGGTGATCTGCGCCCGGCCCAGAGCCTTTTCGGTGGCATTGCCCTTCACGCCCTTCGGCCGCAGGTCGACCAGCATCAGATGCGTGTCGGTGCCGCCGGTCACGATATCCAGCCCGCCCTTCATCAATTCATCCGCAAGGGCCTGGGCGTTCTTGATGACCTGCGCCTGATAGGTTTTGAAACCCGGTTGAAGCGCCTCGCCAAAGGCGACGGCCTTGGCCGCGATCACATGCATCAGGGGGCCGCCCTGAATGCCCGGGAAGATGGCCGAGTTCACCTTCTTTGCAATCGCCTCGTCATCGGTCAGGATCATGCCGCCGCGCGGGCCGCGCAGCGTCTTGTGGGTGGTGGTGGTGGCCACATGGGCATGCGGGAAGGGGCTGGGATACAGACCCGCCGCCACCAGACCGGCAAAATGCGCCATGTCGACCAGAAGATAGGCGCCCACGCTGTCGGCAATCTGGCGCATGCGGGCGAAATCGATGATGCGCGGAATGGCCGACCC
>JALQTL010000169.1 GCA_023260935.1 Paracoccaceae bacterium | reverse complement strand
ACATGGGCGATGCCCGCGCCCATCATCCCGGCGCCGAGGATGCCGACCTTCCTGACCGACTGGTCCGGCGCTTCGGGCCGGTTGGCGCCCTTTTCCAGCGCCTCCTTGTTGATGAACAGGCTGCGGATCATGGCGGTGGAGGATGGGTTCATCAGCACCGATGTGAAATGCCGCGCCTCGATCTTCAGGGCCGTGTCAAAGGGGACCAGCGCGCCTTCATAGACGGCCCCCAGAAGTGCCTTTGCCGCCGGATAGACGCCCATGGTCTTGGCATGCACCATGGCACTGGCGCCCACAAAGGTCATGAACCCGGCCGGGTGATAAGGTGTGCCGCCGGGCATCTTGTAGCCCTTGGCATCCCATGGCTTGACCAGATCGGCATCCTTGGCCGACAGCACCCATTCCTTCGCCCGCGCCAGCAGGTCTTCGGGGGCCACCACTTCGTCGATCAACCCGGCGGCCTTGGCCGATTTCGGATCGCACAGCTTGCCTTCCAGCAGGAAGGGGGCCGCCATCATCGCGCCCAGCTTGCGCACCAGCCGGGTGGTGCCGCCCGCGCCGGGGAAAATGCCCACCATGATCTCTGGCAGGCCGATCTTCGCTTTCGGGTTGTCGGCCGCAATGATGCGGTGACAGGACAGCGGCAGTTCCAGCCCGATGCCAAGTGCCGTTCCCGGCAGGGCCGCGACAATCGGCTTGCCGCCTTTCAGCGTCTTGGGGTCCATGCCGGCGCGCTCGATCTTGCGCAGCACCTTGTGCATGCCCATCACCCCGTCAAAGATCGCCTGCGCGCCCCCGGCCCGCATCTGGGCGATGACATTAAGATCCATTCCGCCGGCAAAATCCTTCTTGCCCGAGGTGATGACGATGCCCTTGACCGAAGGGTCGGCCAGAGCCTTGTCGACCAGTTCGCTCAGCAGCGCAAAGCCCGCGACAGACATCACGTTCATGGATTTTGCGGCCACGTCCCATGTGATGATGGCCACGCCATCGGCTTCTGTCGTCATGGTGAAATCGGTCATCTTGTCCTCCCTTGGGGGTATGCGGGGCGGCCGGGGCGCGCGGAGCGCCGGTAGGGGCCGGGGTGGGGTGCGATCACCTGATGATCGCCGTGTTCAGGATCGGGGCGCCAGCGGCCCGTCATCGGGGCCATGGGGCCGGCGGGTTTTGTGAATCGACGGCGTGAAGGCATGTCGGCGCCCTTACCCCGGTTGCCAATGGACATCGCGCTGCGCCATCTCGCGCCGCTGCGCTTCGGCCAGATCGGCGCTCAGGATTCCGGTTTCGGCGTTGGGTGCCTCGGCTTCCAGACGAAAGGCCAGCCAGCGGCCCTGCGCGCGCAACAGCGTCATCCGGTTCAGATAGGGCGGCCGCAGTGGTTCCCCGTTCCGCAGAAGCTGGGTTTCGTGCAGCCCGGTGATCATGGTTCTGCGCGGGGTCACGAACGCGGCTTGCACGCATGTCCGGCGATATCCGTCTGCCCCTTGCCGTGCCATCTGGTCACGAAAATCGTTTATCACGATGAACATCTCATCGGGTGAACAGATCACAAGGTCGGCATCATTGGTGCCCATGTAATTGGGCAGGGCGATATGCATCAGCACGGATGCCAGATCCCGCGCCCAAAGCGCGGCCGACACGGCATCCAGATTGCGCTGATAGATCGCAACTGCTGAAACCATCGGTCAGATCCGTTCGATGATGGTAGCCGCCCCCATGCCCGAGGCGATGCAGAGCGTGGCAAGACCGGTGCCCTTGCCCGTGCGCTCCATCTCGTCCAGCAGGGTGCCGATGATGATCGCGCCGGTGGCCCCCAAGGGGTGCCCCATGGCTATGGCACCGCCGTTCACGTTCACCCGATCATCGCCCACATCAAAGGCCTGCATGAAGCGCAGGACGACGGCGGCAAAGGCCTCGTTCACCTCGAACAGGTCGATGTCGCTGATCGCCATTCCGGCATCTTTCAGGATCTTCTGTGTCACCGGCACGGGGCCGGTCAGCATGATCGTGGGATCGGTGCCGATCTTGGCGGTGGCGCGGATGCGCGCGCGCGGCTTCAGGCCGTGGGCCTGCCCGAATTCCGCGTTGCCGATCAGCACGGCGGCGGCGCCGTCGACAATGCCCGAGGAATTGCCGGCGTGGTGGATATGGTCGATCCGATCCAGATGCGGGTATTTCATCAGGGCAACCTTGTCGAAGCCCGGCATCACCTCGCCCATGTCCTTGAAGGCGGGCTTCAGCGCGCCCAGCGTCTGCATGTCGGTGCCGGGGCGCATGTATTCGTCATGGGCAAGGATCGGCAGGCCGTTCTGATCCTTGATCTCAAGCACTGACCGGGCAAAGCGCCCCTCTGCCCAGGCAACCGCTGCCCGACGCTGGGATTCCACGGCCAGCGCATCCGCCATGTCGCGGGAAAAGCCGTATTCGGTGGCGATGATATCGGCCGAGATGCCCTGAGGGACGAAATAGGTCTTCATCGCCAGCGAAGGATCAACGGCAATTGCCGCGCCGTCGCTGCCCATGGCCACGCGGCCCATCATTTCGACCCCGCCGGCGATATAGGCCTGGCCCGCGCCCGCCTTCACCTGATTGGCGGCAAGGTTCACCGCCTCCATCCCGCTGGCACAGAAACGGTTGATGGCAAGGCCGGGGATGCTTTCATCAAGATCCGACAGCAGAACGGCCGAGCGGGCAAGACAGCCCCCCTGTTCGCCCACCTGGGTAACATTGCCCCAGATCACGTCCTCTACCGCGTGGCCTTCAAGGCCGTTGCGGTCCTTCACCGCGTTAAACACCTTTGCCGAAAGCGCGGCCGACGTCAGTTCATGCAGCGCCCCGTCCGGCCGGCCCTTTCCGCGAGGAGAGCGGACAGCATCATAGATGTAAGCTTCGGTCATGGGATCCTCATCGGGTTGGTGTGCAGATGGCGCGGACGACGGGGCCCGGCACCTTGAAATCATGGGAATGGGTGCGGGCTGCGGTCATGCGCGGTCCGCCGGGTTGCCGGGCATCAGGTCATAGGGATGCTTCCAGCCGGGACGGGCTGCGATGCGGTCCAGCCACCGGCCAATCGCCGGCCAGTCGGCGCGGCCGCTGATAGATCCACCCCTACACCTGGCTGCAGGAATGCGGCGAGAAGCAAACCGATCACGATTG
>JALQTL010000137.1 GCA_023260935.1 Paracoccaceae bacterium | reverse complement strand
GGGGACGGGGCGCCCGCGGCCCGGCCGGCAGTGCCGGGGTGATCTTGCGGTGATGAAAGTCGGCATGGATGACGGTCATGGCGGGTTCACGGCCTTTCTTCAGTCCTGCCGCCAGAAAGCCCGGAATTTGCGGCAGTCTTTGGGCGGTATGTGGACGATCTGGCGAAATGTCGGTGCCCGTTTCATGGCACGAAACAGTTAAGGGTGAATGAAACTTCAATGACCTCTGGCTGCCCGGTAAAGAAAAGGCCGCCCGAAGGGGCGGCCTGATCCATGTGCGCTACCGATCAGCAGCTGTAGTACATCTGATATTCGATCGGGTGCGGCGTGTGTTCATAGGCGTAAACCTCTTCCCACTTCAGCGCGATATAGCCTTCCAGCTGATCCTTGGTGAAGACGTCACCGGCCAGCAGGAAGTCGTGATCCTTTTCCAGCTCTTCCAGGGCTTCGCGCAAGGAACCGCAAACGGTGGGGATCGCGGCCAGTTCTTCGGGCGGCAGATCGTACAGATCCTTGTCCGAAGCCGGGCCCGGGTCGATCTTGTTCTTGATGCCGTCAAGGCCAGCCATCAGCAGGGCGGCAAAGGCCAGATAGGGGTTGGCCGACGGATCGGGGAAGCGGGCTTCCACGCGCTTGGCCTTCGGCGATTCCGTCCACGGAATACGGACGCAGCCCGACCGGTTGCGGGCCGAATAGGCGCGCAGCACCGGGGCTTCGAAGCCCGGGATCAGACGCTTGTAGGAGTTGGTCGAGGGGTTCGTCAGCGCGTTCAGGGCCTTGGCATGCTTCAGGATGCCGCCGATGAACCACAGCGCCTCCTGGCTCAGATCTGCATATTTGTCGCCTGCAAACAGCGGCTTGCCGTCTTTCCAGATCGACATGTTGACGTGCATGCCGCTGCCGTTGTCGCCCTTCATGGGCTTGGGCATGAAGGTCACGGTCTTGCCATAGGCGTGGGCCACGTTGTGGATCACATACTTGTATTTCTGGATGTTGTCGGCCTGTTCGACCAGCCCGCCGAAGATCATCCCCAGTTCGTGCTGGCAGGTCGCAACCTCGTGGTGGTGCTTGTCAACCTTGATGCCCATGCGCTTCATGGTCGAAAGCATTTCGCCACGGATGTCCTGCGCTTCGTCCACCGGGTTCACCGGGAAGTAGCCGCCCTTGTAGTTGGCGCGGTGGGCAAGGTTGCCTCCTTCCATCGCGGTGTCGGTGTTCCATGCGGCGGCTTCGGCATCCAGCTGGAACGACACCTTGTTCGGGGCCACCGAATAGCGCACGTCATCGAACAGGAAGAATTCTGCTTCCGGCCCGAAATAGGCCGCATCACCGATGCCCGAAGACTTCAGGTAGGCTTCAGCCTTGGCGGCGGTGCCGCGCGGGTCACGGCTGTAGGCTTCGCCCGTGTCGGGTTCCACCACGTTGCAATGCACGCACATGGTCTTTTCCGCGTAGAACGGGTCGATATAGACCGAGGCCGCATCGGGGATCAGCTTCATGTCGGACTGATCGATGGATTTCCAGCCCGCGATCGACGAACCGTCGAACATGAAGCCTTCCTCGAAGAAATCCTCGTCCACCAGATCGGCGACCAGCGTGACGTGCTGGAGTTTGCCTTTGGGGTCGGTGAAGCGGATGTCGACATATTCGACTTCCTCGGCCTTCATCAGTTTCAGAGCATCCTTGATCGCGCTCATCATGCTGCCTTTCGGTTAGGGGTGTTGCAGTCAGGGCCTTTCGGCCCGGTGTTGGTAATGGGGGTGCGTCAGACCGCGTCGTCGCCGGTTTCGCCGGTGCGGATGCGGATGGCCTGTTCGATGGGGCTGACAAAGATCTTGCCGTCACCGATCTTGTCGGTGCGCGCGGCGCTGATGATGGCTTCGATGGCGGTATCCACCATGTCATCCGACAGGATCACCTCGATCTTCACCTTGGGCAGGAAATCGACAACATATTCGGCGCCCCGATAGAGTTCGGTATGGCCCTTCTGGCGCCCAAACCCCTTGACCTCGGTAACGGAAAGGCCCTGGATGCCTGCTTCCTGGAGGGCTTCCTTCACCTCGTCCAGCTTGAAGGGCTTGATGATCGCCTCGATCTTTTTCATGGGCCGACTCCCCCCGGTTGCGTACTCTGTGCCCGTCTGACCACTTCCCGGGGGTGGGGACAATTGGCTAAGGTTTCTTCACGGCAAAGCGGCGCGGGATTCCGTGAGGTGTGATTAAAATTTAGGCAAGCAGCCCCCGTTTTGTGCGGTTTGAGAACAAGATTGGCGCGAAAATGACCGAACTGCTGACATCTGCCCAAATGCGCGCCATCGAGGCCGCCGCGATTGCCAGTGGCGAGGTCACGGGGCTGGAACTCATGGAGCGCGCCGGGCGGGGCGTGGTCGAAGCGATCTTCGAGGAGTGGCCGGAGTTGCAGGCGACCTCGCGCCGGGCAGTGGTCCTTTGCGGGCCGGGCAACAATGGTGGCGACGGCTTCGTCGTGGCGCGGCTGTTGAAGGAATGGGGCTGGGAGGTGGAAGTCTTCCTCTACGGCGACCCGGACCGGATGCCGCCGGACGCGCGGGTGAACTATCGGCGGTGGGCGGGAAGGGGGCCGGTCAGGGCCGCCGAGGCGTTCGAACCGGCCCGCTATTCGCTTCAGTCCGGTGACGATACGCCTTCCGACTTGATCGTGGACGCGCTCTTTGGAACGGGATTGAGCCGGCAGATTGAAGGCAAGCTTGCCAGCGACATGGCTGAACTTGCCAAGCTTGGTTCCGGGGGAAGGCCAGCGATTGTATCGGTTGATGTGCCAAGCGGCATGTGTGCCGACAGCGGGCGCGTCCTTGGCCAGATCATGCCGTCCGAACTGGTCGTGACATTCCATCGGGCGAAGATCGGTCATTTCCTTGCAGAAGGTGGAAAGGCTGGCGCGTCACTTTCCATAAAAGGGATCGGGATCAAGGCGCAGGAGCCCTGTCCCCTTCAGCGCGTGCACTTGGTCCCCGCCGATCCTGTCATTCTTGAAGCGGGCCTCGACAAGGCTCACCCGGGCGACTTCAGGGCCGCTCGGCACAAATATTCCCACGGTCACGCCCTGATCCTTTCCGGCCCCTCCGGGCGCGGCGGGGCGGCGCGGTTGGCGGCGCGGGGGGCGCTCAGGGTCGGGGCAGGGCTGGTGACGGTGGGGTGTCCGCCCGATGCCATCCCCGAGCACGCCGCGCGGCTGGATGCGGTGATGCTGCGGGGGGTGGCGGATGGCCCGGCCCTGGCCGAGGTGCTGGAGGACGGGCGGATCAATGCGCTGTGCCTTGGGCCGGGGATGAGCACCGGCATGCGCGAGGCGGGGCTGGTAGAGGTGGCCTTGGGGGGGCGGTCTGAAGCCCGGCCAGCGGGCGCCG
>JALQTL010000132.1 GCA_023260935.1 Paracoccaceae bacterium | reverse complement strand
CGCGCGATACGCATGACAGCCTGCGCACGGTGTTCGCGCTGGCCGAGGGCGCCGATCTGGTGCTGACCTCGGGCGGGGCCTCGGTGGGCAGCCACGACCATGTGGGCGAGGTGGCGGCAGAGCTTGGTCTTGAGCGCAGTTTCTGGAAACTTGCGATGCGCCCCGGAAAGCCCCTGATGGCGGGGCGGATGGGCGGCGCGGCGATGCTTGGCTTGCCTGGAAATCCTGTCTCTGCAACGGTTTGCGCGCATCTTTTCATGTTGCCAATGATCGCGCGGATGCTGGGGCTGGAGGCGGGCCATAACACGCAAACGGCCGTTTTGGGCTGCGACACCGGACCCACCGGCCCGCGCACCCATTACATGCGCGCGCGGCTTGGCGAGGGCGCGCCCCTGCCCGTGATTACCCCCTTCGACAATCAGGATTCCGCCATGCTCTCGGTGCTGGCCGAGGCCGATGCTTTACTGATCCGCCCGCTTGGCGACGGCCCACGCAAGGCAGGCGACGAGGTGCAGTTCATTGCGCTGCGCTAACGCCCGAGGTTGACACGAAAGCGGAACAGCATTAGAACATCAAGTGAACTCTTGATGGTTTTTCAGGCGAGGGCCTTCTTATGCTGACGCGCAAGCAAATGGAATTGCTGGAATTTATCCAAAAGCGGATGGCGAAAGACGGTGTTCCGCCTTCGTTCGATGAAATGAAGGACGCGTTGGATCTGCGCTCGAAATCGGGGATTCACCGGCTGATTACCGCGCTGGAAGAACGCGGCTTCATCCGCCGCCTTGCCCACCGGGCCCGCGCGCTGGAAATCATCAAACTGCCCGATGCGATGGAAAAGCCCGGCTTCACCCCCCGGGTGATTGACGGTGACAAGACCGCACCGCCGCCCGCCCCGCCCCGGGGCGCGATGGAGGTGGAGGCGGTTCACGCCTTTGAACTGCCCGTGATGGGCCGGATCGCCGCCGGTGTGCCGATCGAGGCGATTTCCGAGGTCAGCCACCATGTCTCGGTTCCCGGGTCGATGGTGTCGGGGCGCGGCAATCACTATGCGCTGGAAGTGAAGGGTGACTCGATGATCGAGGCCGGGATCAATGACGGTGACATCGTCGTGATCCGGGAACAGACCACGGCCGAGAATGGCGATATCGTCGTGGCCTTGGTCGAGGATCACGAGGCGACGCTGAAGCGTTTCCGCCGCAAGGGATCGATGATCGCGCTTGAAGCGGCGAACCCCGCGTATGAAACCCGCGTCTTCCCCGACCATCTGGTGAAGGTGCAGGGCCGGTTGGTCGGGCTGATCCGCAGCTACTGACCGGGAAGGCCGGTTTCCGCCACGATCCTCGCGGCCGGGCGGATGACCTGCGGCAGCCCCCCCGGCATCGGCGGCGGGGACCAAGCGCGGCGCACCGATCGTGTGGCCTCGACCCGCAAGCCCCCTTCCACCGCATAAAGCGCCAGCGGTCCGGTCTGCCGCAGCAACCGCTGATCCAGCACCAAGCAGCCGTCAGGCGGTGCATCGATCTGCGCGGGGATGATCACGACATCCGCCTCGGCGCAGGACATTGCCAGGTCATCCTGTGCGCCCCGGCCTTTCAGGGCGATGCCGCGGACCCCGGCCAGATCGAAGGCGCGGCGGCCTTCGGCGCCGGTCATCCCCGGCCGCGCGGCGGCGGCTTCTTGCCGGGCCAGATCGCCATCGTTTTCCAGCCAGTTGCGC
This sequence comes from Paracoccaceae bacterium, assembly GCA_023260935.1. GTDB lineage: Bacteria > Pseudomonadota > Alphaproteobacteria > Rhodobacterales > Rhodobacteraceae > Pseudotabrizicola. Next base: position 4,038 of record JALQTL010000132.1, on the reverse strand, counting down.
GCGGCAAACCCCGCCCCCTTGCGGGCCGAAAGCACCCGGCCTTCGGGGCCCATCACCCCCACCAGCGCCGCATCGCCCGAAATCAGCACCGCCGGACGGCTGGCATGGGCCCACATGACAAGCGCCGCAAGGATTGGCACGAAGCCGGCCACCCGCCCCCAGCCACGCCACAGGATAATCCACAGTCCCCCCAGCGTGATCAGGCCCAAAGAGCCCGGCGCCGGCGCGGGAATGGCCGTCACCGACCCTTCCCACCCCGCAACCCAATGGGCAATCATCAAGATCCATGCCGAACCCCGCTCCATCACCCAAAGCGGAAGGGCGGCAAGCCCGAGCGGGGCCAGCAAGGCGGCTACTGCCCCTGCGGGCATAACCACGGCCCCCATCACCGGCACGGTCAGAAGATTGGCGATCAGACCGTAATCGGTAAACCGGTTGAAATGCGCCGCCGCATAGGGCGCAGTGGCAAATCCGCCGATGACACTGGAAAGCACCAGCGTGAACACCGGCATGAACAGGCGCGGCATCCGCCCGGCGGCAACACGGCGATCCACCTCTCGAAACCCCGCGATCAGCGCCACGGTTGCGGCGAAGGACATCTGAAACCCCGGTTCCAAAAGGCTTTCAGGCTGCCACAGCAAAAGCACGATCCCCGCCAGTGCGGCCGACCGCAGCGTCAGCGCCTTGCGATCCAGAAGCACCGCCCCCAGCACGACGCAAACCATGATGAACGCCCGCTGGGTGGCGACGTTGGAACCCGACAGCGCCAGATAGAAGGCCGCCACCCCCAAAGATACGACGGCCGCCACCTTTTTCGTGCTGACCCGCAGCGCCACATACGGCACCAGCGCAAGGCCATAGCGGATAAGGGCAAAGACAAAGCCGATCAGAAAGGCAAGGTTCATCCCCGAAATCGCCAGCAGATGGGCCAGCGACGAATCCCGCAGTGCCGCCACCGTTTCTTGCGTGATCCCCGATCTGTCGCCCGTCATGGCACCAGCCGCGTAGGCCCCCGCCTGGCTGGGCATCGCTGCCATCATGGCTGCGGAAAGATGGCTGCGCAGCCTGTCGATCGGCCGCGCGCCGGCCTCGGCCTCGTGCCACAGCATCACCGGGGCCGAGGTATAGCCAACGGCCCCCAGCCCATCGAAAAAGGCCATGCGGCGGAAGTCGAAGGCCCCGGGTTCGGCCGGTCCGTCCGGCGCGGCCAGATTGGCCGTCAGCATCACCACATCTCCGGGGCGGGCGGCATGGCCGGGAACCTTGCCCCGCAGCGACACACGCACCCGTTCAGGAGTGCGGTCCCGGGCCACCCGTTCCAGCCAGACCCGATCAAGTGTCAGGCGCAGCGCATCGGTCTGGCTGCGGTCAATCTCTACCACACGGCCCGTTACCGGGCCGTAATATCGAAACTCCAGCATCGGGGCGGATACCAGCCAGACCCGCAGGCCGCAGGCCACCCAAGCCAGCGACAGGCAGATCAGCACCGCCAGCAGAGGATGCAAAACCTCGGGCCCCAGCCGCCAGAGAAGGCCGGCCCCCGCCATCACCAGAAACGCAAGACCATAATGCCAAAGCCCCGGTTCCTGCGGCAGCGAAAACCACCAGCCGATGCCACAGGCAATCAGCACCGGCACCCATGGAAACAGGTTGCCGCGCGCCTCGGCCAGACGACGAAGCGGCCATGTCAGCACGTCACGCAAAGATGCGGCACCGGCGGCCACCTTGTTTCTCGCCCCTCCAGGCCCTAGAACCGCGCCAAGCATCCGCACTCTTGGTTTCCGAAAGGTTAACGCCCGACATGTCCCAGGTCGTCACCCGCTTTGCGCCCTCGCCCACCGGTTATCTGCACATCGGCGGTGCGCGGACAGCGCTGTTCAACTGGCTTTTCGCACGCGGACGGGGCGGCAAGTTCCTGCTGCGCATCGAGGATACCGACCGCGAAAGATCCACCCCCGAGGCGACGGCGGCAATCCTGAAGGGGCTGACATGGCTGGGCCTTGATTGGGATGGCGAGGCCGTCAGCCAGTTCGCCCGCAAGGACCGCCATGCCGAGGTGGCCCACGAAATGCTGGCGCGCGGCACGGCCTACAAATGCTTTTCAACGCCCGAGGAAATTGCCGCCTTCCGTGCCGAACAGGAGGCAAAGGGCGCCAGCTATGCCGTGTTCCAAAGCCCTTGGCGCGATGCCGACCCGGCCAGCCACCCCGACGCGCCCTATGCCATTCGCATGAAGGCGCCGCGCGAGGGAGAAACGGTGATCGAGGATGCCGTTCAGGGAAGCGTAACCTTTCGCAACGATCAACTGGACGACATGATCGTTCTGCGCTCGGATGGCACCCCTACCTATATGCTGGCTGTCGTGGTCGATGATCACGACATGGGCGTAACCCATGTGATCCGGGGCGATGACCACCTGAACAACGCCGCACGCCAAACCATGGTGTATCAGGCGATGGGGTGGCAGATCCCTGTCTGGGCGCATATCCCGCTGATCCACGGCCCCGATGGCAAGAAACTGTCAAAGCGCCACGGCGCCACGGCGGTTGGCGATTATCAGGCACAGGGCTTTCCCGCAGCGGGCATGCGCAATTACCTGACGCGGCTTGGCTGGGCGCATGGCGATGCGGAACTTTTCACCAGCGAAGAAGCCATGGGGATGTTCAGCCTTGAGGGAATCGGGCGGTCTCCGGCGCGGCTGGATTTCAAGAAGCTGGAATCAACCTGCGGCTGGCACCTTGCCCGCACCGATGATGCTGCACTGCTGCATGAGATCGAGGAATATCTTGCAGCGGCGGGGCAGCCCGCCTTGACGGGCCCGCAGCGCGACCTCCTGTCACGGAGCCTGTACTGCGTGAAGGACCGCGCGAAGACATTTCCCGAACTTCTTGAAAAAGCACACTTTGCGCTGACGTCGCGCCCGATCGTTGCCGATGAGGCGGCAGCCCGGAACCTGGATACGGTATCCCGTGGTATACTGAAAGAATTGACGCCGCGACTGCAAACTGCTAGCTGGACGAAAGAGGCGTTAGAGCCCATCCTGACCGAAATTGCCGCCACGCATGGCATCGGATTCGGCAAGCTGGCCGCACCCTTGCGCGCGGCCCTGGCCGGACGGACGGCGACCCCGAGCGTCTTTGACATGATGCTGGTCATCGGTCGGGACGAGACGATTGCGCGGTTGAGTGACGCGGCAGCCTGACTGCTGCACCTCGGCTGCAAGCTGGCTCTTGCCGCCTCCGCGCATCCGCGGGGGACGGCCTACCAACAGGGCCCCAAAGGGCCACAAAGAGGGAAATGAGAGATGGCCGACACGACCAAGACCGCCAAACTGACGCTGGATGGCAAGACGTATGACTTGCCGGTGTATTCGCCCACCCTTGGCCCCGATGTGCTGGATATCCGAAAGCTTTACGGCGAGGCTGACGTTTTCACCTTTGACCCCGGCTTCACCTCGACCGCGGCCTGTGAAAGCGGCATCACCTTCATCGATGGCGACAAGGGCGAACTGCTTCACCGCGGCTATCCGATCGAACAGTTGGCCGAACATTCGCATTTCCTGGAACTGTGCTTCCTGCTGCTTTACGGCGAACTTCCCACCACCAGCCAGCTTTCCGATTTCGAAGGCCGCGTGACGCGGCATACGATGCTGCACGAACAGATCCACAACTTCTTCCGTGGGTTCCGGCGTGACAGCCACCCGATGGCCACGATGGTGGGCGTTGTCGGTGCGATGTCGGCCTTCTATCACGACTCGCTGGATATCAATGATCCGTGGCACCGTGAGGTTTCGGCCATCCGCATGGTCGCCAAGCTGCCGACGATTGCCGCCATGGCCTACAAGTATTCGATCGGCCAGCCCTTCGTCTATCCGAAGAACTCGCTCAGCTATGCCGGTAACTTCCTGCACATGTGGTTCTCGGTCCCGGCCGAGGAATATGTGGTGAACCCGATCCTCGAAAAGGCGATGGACCGGATCATGATGCTGCACGCCGACCACGAACAGAACGCCTCGACCTCGACGGTGCGTCTGGCCGG
>JALQTL010000299.1 GCA_023260935.1 Paracoccaceae bacterium | reverse complement strand
CACGCGGCGATGGGGGCCAAGATCGGCACATCGGCCGCCGATGTGGCGGCACAGGTGGACCATGTCTTCACCTGCCTGCCATCGCCGGCCGTATCGGAACGCGTGCTGGAGGAGATGCTGCCGCATCTGCGCAAAGGGGCGACATGGATCGAAAACTCCACCCTTGGCCGCGATGACATCATTCGTCTTGGGGCGGTGGCGCAGGCGGCGGGGGTGAATGTGCTGGAATGCCCGGTGACGGGCGGTGTCCACCTTGCCGCGCGCGGAGAGATCACGGTGCTGGCCGGCGGCGACAAGGCGTTGTTTGACACGCATCTGCCGGCCCTGAAGGCGATCGGCAACCGCCATTTCCACATGGGGCCGCTGGGCAGCGCCGCAATCATCAAGGTGATCACCAACATGCTGGCCTTCATCCACCTGAAAGCCTGTGGCGAAGCTCTGATGCTGGCCAAGCGGGGCGGGCTTGATCTGGGGCAGGCATGGCATGCCATCGCGGCCTCTTCCGGCACGTCCTTCGTGCATGAAACCGAAGGCGCCCTGATCCTGAACGGCAGCTATGACATTGCCTTCAACATCGATCTTGCACTGAAGGATCTTGGCTTTGCGCTTGGCTTCGGGCGCGAATTCGGGGTGCCGCTAGATCTGGCTTCCATCACCAACCAGACCTATGTGGCCGCCCGCGCCGCCTATGGTGGCGAAGCGCAATCGCCGATGATCGCCAAGCTGCTGGAAGACCTGCTGCACACCGACCTGCGCGCCGATGGCTTCCCCGCCCGGCTGGAGTGATCAGCGAAACTGCTTGGCCAGCTTCAACCCCTGGCCCTGATAGTTCGAGGCGATCTTTTCGCCGTAAAGCGCATCGGGGCGTTCGGCCATGTGTTCATAGACCAGACGCCCCACCACCTGCCCATGCTCCAGAACGAAGGGGGCTTCGTGGCAGCGCACTTCCAGCACCCCACGAGAGCCCGCGCCCCCCGCCGCCGCATGGCCGAAACCGGGATCGAAGAAGCCTGCGTAATGCACCCGGAATTCGCCGACCATGGCCAGATAGGGTGCCATTTCGGCAGCATAATCGGGCGGAATCGTCACCGCCTCCTGACTTACCAGAATATAGAAGGCGCCGGGGTCCAGAATGATGCGGCCTTCACCCGTGCGGATTTCTTCCCAGAAATCGGCCGCCGGGTAATATCCGATCCTGTCCAGATCAATCACCCCGGCATGGGGCTTGGCCCGGTATCCGACCAGATCGCCCGACACGGGCCGCAGATCGACCGAAAAGCCAAGGCCTTCGGAAATCACCGCCTTGCCATTCACAAGGGGTTCGCGCGCGTGCAGCGCGGCCAGTTCGGCATCTGTCAGAACGGCCTGACCCTGCCGGAACCGGATCTGGTTCAGCCGCTGACCGGCCCGCACCAGAACGCTGAAGGACCGCGGGCAGACCTCGGCATAAAGCGGGCCGTCATAGCCTTCGGGAATGCGGTCGAATTCGGTGCCGCCATCGGTAATCAGCCGGGTCAGCAGGTCCAGCCGCCCGGTCGAGGATTTGGCATTTGCCACCGCCGAAAGGCCCCGGGGAAGGCGCAAACGCTCCATCAGGGGAATCACATAGACGCAGCCCTTCTCCAGCACCGCGCCGGCGCCAAGGTCCACCCGGTGCATTTCGAATTCGGCCAGCCGGTCTGCCACGGGCCGGTTCTGGCCGGCCAGAAAGGACGCGCGCACCCGGTAGGCCACGGTCCCAAGCCGCAGGTCAAGGCTGGCAGGCTGGATCTGGGCCGGCAGCACGGCCGGTTCAGCCACGATGGCGCCTTCGGCAACCAGCTTGCGCAAGGCCTGTGCGGGCAGAACGCCGGTGCCTGTCATCCGAATGCTCCTGTCATGTACAAAAGGAAACGCCCGCCAGCCTTGCGGCCGGACGGGCGTTTTCTCAGATGGTCGGGCCGGTGAGATTCGAACTCACGACCTTCCGCCCCCCAGACGGACGCGCTAACCAGGCTGCGCCACGGCCCGACGAGGGCGATACATAACGATATTCGCGGGCGGCACAAGCAGGAAAGCGCAGGAAATGTCACCTCGCGGCGCCCTGTCAGAAACCGTGCCGCGGGGACTGCGACAACCGGTCCCGCAAAGACCGCGCCCGCGCGCGCAGCAGCGAAAACGCCGCACGGTCCGCAGGGGAAAGCGCCACCGGCGAAACCTGCCGCAAACGCGCGGCAAGGGTAGCACTTGCAGGGCTTGCGGGCAGATCGGGGGCCGGCTGTGGCGCCAGTTCCGCAGAAGGTTCTGCGGCCCGTTCCTCCAATGGTTCCGGGGGCAGAGGGGGCAGCCGGACGGTGGCAAGCGATGTCGGGGCAGGGGGGGCGTCGCCCGATCTGCCGATCCGGGTGACTTTCAGCCCCGGCAGTACGCTGGCACCTTCTTCCCCGTCATCCTCCGGCTCGGCCCAAAGGGCCATCGGTGCTTCGGCCACCTCATCGGAAGAATCAGGAATTTCCGGGGTTTCGGGCACCGGCGCCTCTTCGGGCGGGGCTGACGGCGGGGTTTCCGGCAATTCCGGTTCCGAAGGCATTTCCCGGGGCGTTTCTGCCGGCATCTCGGGCGGCGGTGCCGTGGGCACTTCCGGGGGCGATTCCGCCGGTTGTTCAGGCGGATGCCCCGGCAATGCAGCGAACAGATCGCCCGTTCCGCCAGCTGGCGCAGTCAGCGCGGCTTGCAGGGCAATTACCTGCGCCGTTTCCTGTTCCGCCGGGGGCAGGGGAAGGGCATCCTGTGCAGCCGGGCTGTCATCTCCGTCAGCGGACCCGGCCAATGCGGCCGCAAGCGCGGCATCATCATCGGCGGCAGACATCTCCTCGGCCATCCCCGAGACGTGACGCACCCCCTGTTCGCGCAGGATCTTCTGCACGCCGCGGATCGTCATGCCCTCATCATGCAGAAGCCGCTTGATCCCTGTCAGCAGCGCCACATCGGCCGGCCGGTAATAGCGCCGCCCACCGGCCCGCTTCACGGGCCGGATCTGCGGGAAACGGCTTTCCCAGAACCGCAGCACATGCGCCGGGGTTTCCAGAAGATCCGCCACTTCAGAGATGGTTCGGAAGGCGTCGGGAGATTTCTCCATGCGCCCCGGCCCCCTTTACTTCTTCTTTCCGGCAGCCACGCGATCACGCATCAGATGCGATGGACGGAAGGTCAATACTCGGCGGGGGCTGATCGGCACTTCATCCCCGGTTTTCGGATTGCGCCCCATGCGGGCCGACTTGTCACGCACCGAGAAGGTTCCGAAGGACGAGATCTTTACCTGCTCGCCATTCACCAATGCGTCAGACATGTGCAGCAAAACGGATTCAACCAGTTGCGCGCTTTCGTTGCGGCTCAGCCCGACCTCGCGGAACACCGCTTCCGAGAGATCCATGCGCGTCAGAGTCTTCTCACTCATCTCAAATACTCCCGGGCTTTTTCGTACAGATTGCGCGGTAAGGATTTGCGAGTCAATATCAGAGACTTGGGCGGCAGAGTTCAAACGCCGTCACCAGCGCAGAACCACCGATCCCCACGCCAGACCGCCGCCGATCGCCTCGGTCACGATCAGATCGCCTTCCTTGATCTGCCCGCGCGCCTTGCCCACCGACAGCGCCAGGGGAATCGACGCAGCCGAGGTATTGCCGTGATCCTGCACGGTCACCACAACCCGGTCCATCGGCAGTTGCATCTTGCGCGCCGTACCTTCGATGATGCGGATATTGGCCTGATGCGGCACGATCCAGTCGACATCGGCGCTGCTCAAGCCCGCCCGATCCAGCGCGGCATGGGCCGTTTCGGCCAGCTTTTCAACGGCATGGCGGAACACTTCCTTGCCCGACATGCGCAGATGCCCGGTGGTGCCGGTCGACGTGCCGCCATCGACATAAAGAATGTCCTTGAACCGGCCATCCGAATGCAGATCGGTGGCCAGGATGCCCCGGTCGCGCGCAGTGCCGGTGGCCGCCTGCGCCTCCAGAACCAGCGCACCCGCGCCATCGCCAAACAGCACACAGGTGGACCGGTCCGACCAGTCCATCAACCGGCTGAAGGTTTCGGCGCCGATCACCAGAACCCGCCGCACCTGCCCCGAAACGATCAACGCATTGGCGGTGGTCAGCGCATAGACAAAGCCTGCGCAGACTGCCTGAACGTCAAAGGCAAAGCCGCGGGTCATGCCAAGATTGGCCTGCACCATGGTGGCGACGGATGGAAAGGTCAGGTCCGCGGTCGAAGTGGCCAGAACGATCGCGTCGATATCCTCGCCCTCCAGCCCGGCATCGGCAAGGGCCGCCCGGGCGGCATGGGTGGCCAGATCTGATGTCGTTTCACCTTCGGCGGCGAAATGGCGCCGCTCGATCCCCGAGCGGCTGCGAATCCATTCATCGGTCGTCTCGACCAGCTTTTCAAGCTCGGCATTCGGGACAATCCGGGCAGGCAGATAATGCCCGACGCCTCGGACAACGGCGCGTATGGTCATGCTTCGGTCCCGTCTCCTGCCGCGGCAACCGCCGCGCCTTTCGCGGCGGCATCCTGCCCCGCGCGCCCGGTGGATGCAACCCGCGCCGCCAGCCTGTCGACAAAGCCGGTGCGGGCAAGCTGGATTGCCAGCCCGATGGCCGCGGCAACCCCGGTGGCATCGGCCGACCCGTGGGATTTCACCACCGTGCCGTTCAGCCCCAGAAACACCCCGCCGTTCACGCGCCGGGGATCGATGCGCTTTTGCAGCCGCTTGAGCGAATTCAGCGCCAGAAGAGCCGCGAATTTCGACAGAAGGCCCGCCCCGAACGCCTCTTTCAGGAAATCAGAGATCAGCTTGGCCGTGCCTTCGCCGGTCTTCAGCGCGATATTGCCGTTGAATCCGTCGGTGACGATCACATCCACCCGGTCCGAAGGGATATCGCCGCCTTCGACAAAGCCCACGAAATCGAAACCACCCGCTTCGGCCGCCTCTGTCATCCGTTCATGTGCGGCCTTCAGCTCGGCCCGGCCCTTGTGCTCTTCTGTGCCCACGTTCAACAGGCCCACGCGGGGCCGGGCAAGAGCGAGGCCATTGCGGGCATAGGCCGCCCCCATGGTGGCGAATTGCAGCAGATCTTCCGCCTCGGCCTCGATCCCGGCGCCCACATCCAGCATCACATTGAAGCCGCCGGGGTTGCGGCTGGGCCACAGGCAGGCGATGGCGGGGCGGTTCACGCCGGCCACCTTGCGCAGGCGGATCATCGCAACCGCCATAAGCGCACCGGTATTGCCACAGGAAACGGCAGCCTGCGCGGCGCCGGTCTTGACGCTGTCAATGGCCGACCACATCGACGTCCCCTCGCCATGGCGCATCACCTGGCTTGGCTTGTCGTTCATGGTCACAACGCGGTCGGCATGCACCAGTGTGACCCGCCCCGAAAGCCCGGGTTGGCGGTCGACCAGCGGCCGCAGAACGGCCTGATCACCATGCAGGATGAAACCGACATCGCGATGCTGCGCGGCAGAGATACCAAGGCCGGCGACAACTGCCGCCGGCCCACGGTCGCCGCCCATGGCATCGACCGAAATCACGGTGGTCTGCGCGTTCCCGACCCCAAGGCTCAGGCCGTCAGTCGCCGGTTGTTCAAGCCCGTTCGCCATCAGCGGGGCGCGACTTCAGATGCGGCTTACGCCGCATCCTCATCCAGATCGACGTCCTTGACGGTCGACACCACTTCGCGGGCGTCATAATGGCCGCAGGCACCGCAGACATGGTGCGGGCGCTTCAGTTCGCCGCAGTTCGGGCATTCGGCCGGGTTGCCGGCAACAAGGGCGTCATGCGCACGGCGCATGTTGCGGCGGGATTTGGTGACTCGGTTCTGCGGGACAGCCATGTCGCGACCTTTGGGTAGTGGGGACAGGCCCCTGTTTTCCTTGACGATTCTTCAAGCGGTCAAAGCCGCCGGGGGCGTGTTTCCACACCCCGAATGAGGCGCGGAACATAACCGGATTTGTGCCACGTGCAAGCCCCTTTGTGCGCAGAATTTCCGCCCACCCGCTTGGGCTATGGATTCCGCCTGCTGGCAGGGATGGCACCACCGCATCAGGAATCGCCCCCTTCCAGACGCTGTTTCAGCGCAGCAAGGCTGGCAAACGGTTTCAGATCGGCATCCGTGATCGGGTCTGCCCCGGGCGGGGCGTGATCCACCGCCCCCAGTTCCGCCCCTTCGGCCCGCGGATAAAGCGGAAGCGCAAGGCTTAGCGCTTCGGCCAGCACGTCACCCAGATCGATGACATCGGGCAGGGGCTCGATACTGTCATCCTCGGGCATCTCCACCTCGTCCGCCTCTGGCTCCTGCCAGTCGCGGACATAGCGGCGAGTCACATCCTCGGCGATGCGCGACGGCACCGGCGCCAGCGTGATAATGCAGGGCTGCACGATTTCCGCCTCAAGCCGCGCGGTCAGCACGAAATCGCGCGACCCGTCTGCCATGATCTGCCCCTTCAGGCGCAGTTTCGGCAGTTGGATCAGCCCCAGTTCCGCCGCAAGCGCCGCGCGGGCCGGGGCATCGGGGGCCAAGTCGAAGCGCAGGGGTTTGCGCGCGGGCAATTGTGCCACCCGCAGCGGGTGGCTGAACGCCCTTGGCGCATCCGGCACGGCTGCGGGATCGGGGGGCAGGCTGTCACGGGTCCGGGCCATGGGGGGCGCTCCTCTGTCCGGCGCTTTGCGCGTTCCATTCTTGAACCGGCCCGCAACCTATCGTAAGCCTTGAGGCAAAGGGGTCGGACCGCCCATTCGGGATTAAGCGCCGTCAGGTCGCTTGGCAAGGGCAGAGCGGCTGGAAACGGTGGCCCCTCCGGGGGCGGGCAGCAGGGCAGGATGTGCGGATGGCAATGACGAAAGCAGCGGGCAAGACCGGTCTGGCCGGCCGGGGTGCGGCGCGGGCCTTGCGGGGCCTGATGATCTGCGCCCTTGCGCTGACCATCACGGCCTGCGCGTCGCTGGAGCGCAACCACGGCTATGTGCCCAATGAAGAGGATCTGGCCCAGCTTGAGGTGGGCAAGGATACCCGCGAAACCGCCGCGCCAAAGGTTGGCCGGCCGTCGGCCTCGGGGCTGCTGAACGATACGGGCTGGTATTATGTGCAAAGCCGCTGGGAACAGCGCGGCATGCTGCCCGCGCGTGAGGTGGACCGGCAGGTCGTGGCGCTGACCTTCAGTGACAAGGGCGTGTTGCAGAACGTGGAACGCTTCGGGATGGAACGCGGGCAGATCGTGCCGCTGTCGCGCCGGGTCACGGAAAGCAGCGTCAAGGGCATGGGCGTGCTGGCGCAACTCTTCTCGAACTTCGGGCGGTTCAACGCGGGTCAGTTCCTGGGCGAATGATGCAGCGGCTTGACGGGGGGCCGTTCATGGCCCCCACGATCCGCGATGTCAGACCTCGGGCTCGAATTTCAGCGCAACACCGTTGATGCAGTAGCGCAGGCCCGTGGGCCGGGGGCCATCGGGAAAGACATGGCCCAGATGGGCGTCGCAACGGTTGCAATGCACTTCGGTACGCCGCATGAACCATGTCCGGTCTTCGGATTCGCCGACCATTTCGGGATCAAGCGGCTGCCAGAAACTGGGCCAGCCGGTACCGCTGTCAAACTTGTGCGCCTGATCGAACAGCGGCGCATCACAGCACACGCAGCGGAACGTGCCCGCCGCCTTTGGAAAGTTGTCATGCGTGAAAGCGCGTTCCGTGCCGTGCTGCCGCGTCACCTTGAAGGCAAGGTCGGAAAGTTCCGCCCGCCACTCTGCATCCGATTTCACGATCTTTTCCATGGCCCGAACCTCGCATTTGCAACGACGGCTTGTCACCGCCTTGTAGAGCGCGAAATGTAGGGCGAAACCGAACCGTCGCCAAGTTCGCGAAAGGAGCAAGTGATCGTGAGGATACCCCCCCTCCAGCGCGGGCGGCTGATGGCCCGGCTTGCCCAAGCGCCGGATGAAGTCGCGGCAGCACAGCGCCTGCGCCATCTGGCTTTTGTCGCTGCGCGCGGGCGGGGGCCGGCCAGCGGGCAGGACCGTGATGAATTCGACGTGGTTTCGGCGCATCTTTTGGTGCTGGACGGGGATGATCCGGTGGCCTGTTGCCGGTTGCGCCTGCATCGCGGGGCCGAGGTGCTGAACAGCTATGCCGGCAGGTTTTATGATCTGGAACGGCTGGCAGACTTTGCCTCGCCCCTGCTGGAACTGGGGCGGTTCTGCCTGCATCCCGACCGGCATGATCCCGATATCCTGCGCCTTGCATGGGCGGCGATGGCGGGCCTTGTCGATGCACAGGGGGTGGGGCTGATGTTCGGTTGTTCCAGCTTTCCCGGCGCCGATCCTGCCCCGCATGCCGAGGCGCTGTCGCTGCTTTGCACGCATATCGGCCCGCAAGCCTGGCGCCCGGGGCAGAGGATGGCCGATGCCCTGCCACTGGCGGGCCTTGCACGGCCCTTCAATCGGGCGCGCGCGCTGGCCGGCACGCCGCCCTTGCTGCGCAGCTATCTGGGCATGGGGGGATGGGTCAGCGACCACGCCGTGCCAGACCCCGCGATGGATACGCTGCATGTATTTACCGCTGTCGAAGTGGCCCAAATTCCCCCGGCACGGGCGCGGGCGCTGCGGGGAATCGCTGCCGAATCTGTGGGGTAAATTGATACCTATTTTTCATCCTTCTGATTTTGCTATCTTGTTTCCAACATTACTGACCTTGACCGGAAAGGGCATTAAGGGGATAAGGCGCCATCCGAGAGCCCGGGGCGCTGCCCCGCCATCCTTTCATGGGACACCACGATGAAAACTTTCACCGCTACTCCGGCGGACATCGAGAAGAAGTGGATCCTGATCGACGCCGAGGGCGTCGTGCTGGGCCGCCTCGCCGTGATCGTCGCCACCCGGCTGCGTGGCAAGCACAAGCCGACCTTCACGCCGCACATGGACATGGGCGACAACGTGATCGTGATCAATGCCGACAAGATCCAGATGACCGGCAAGAAGCGCGAAGA
>JALQTL010000065.1 GCA_023260935.1 Paracoccaceae bacterium | reverse complement strand
CGACAGAAGTCGCCCCCTTTGGCGGCGTCAAGCAATCGGGTCTGGGCCGTGAAGGTAGCCATCACGGGATGGAGGACTATCTCGAGATGAAATACGTCTGCCTGTCGATCTGACCGGCCTGATCTTTCACCGGGGCCGTAGGGGGCGGCAAGGACCGCCCCCTTACCTTTGCGACAGGGCCCATCCGAACTGACAAGGAAATCGTATGAGTGAAAATTACACGCCCCCCAAGGTCTGGACATGGGACAAGGAAAACGGCGGGGCATGGGCGGGCACCAACCGCCCCGTTGCCGGGTCAACCCATGACAAGACCCTGCCCGTCGGCAAGCACCCTTTGCAGCTTTACTCGCTGGCCACACCGAACGGGGTGAAGGTCACGGTGATGCTGGAAGAGCTTCTGGCCCTTGGCCACAAGGGGGCGGAATACGATGCCTGGCTCATCGAAATCGGCAAGGGCGACCAGTTCGGTTCGGGCTTTGTCGAGGTGAACCCGAATTCCAAGATCCCCGCGCTGATGGACATGTCGGTCACGCCGCCGCAGCGGGTCTTCGAATCCGGTGCCATCCTTCTGTATCTGGCCACGAAATTCGGCGCGCTGATCCCACAGGATCACGCCGGCCATACCGAATGCCTGTCATGGCTGTTCTGGCAGATGGGGTCAGCCCCCTATCTTGGTGGCGGGTTCGGCCATTTCTACGCTTATGCCCCCTTCAAGATGGAATACCCGATCAATCGCTTCGCGATGGAAACCAAGCGCCAGCTTGACGTTCTGGACCGCCATCTTGCCACCGCCGAATGGATGGCTGGCGGCCAGTATTCCATCGCCGACATTGCGATCTGGGCCTGGTATGGCAACCTCGTTCTGGGGCGTGCCTACAATGCCGCAGAATTCCTCGATGTCGCCAGCTACACCCATGTCCTCAGATGGGCCAGAACCATCGATGCCCGCCCGGCAGTGATCCGCGGCCGCAAGGTGAACCGCACATGGGGGGAAGCCTGGGAACAATTGCCCGAACGGCATGACGCCAGCGATTTCGACAGGATCCCCGCCAAGGCCTGAGGCCCGCCTGCATCGAACTGGCCTTCATCTTGGCCCAAATACTCTCGGGGGGAAGGGCATTTTGCCTTGCGCAAAATGCCCTTGGGGGGCAGACAGCCCCCCCTTTCTTCCTTGGCAGCCTCTGCTTCAGTGCGCCTAGTATGCCTTGAAGGTCATGGTCGTCAGCGTCCGGCTGATTCCGGGAATGTCGAACAGGTTTGACGACAAATAATAGCCTACGTCCTGATCCTCGGGGATATAGACCTTGGCGATCAGGTCGAACTCGCCACTGGTGGAAAACATCTCCGACACGATTTCCCGGTCCCAGATCGCATTCGCGACCTCATAGGTCTTTCCGGGCGTACAACGGAACTGGACGAAAACGCAACGCATCAGGGCCTCCTGTCTTTGATCGGACCCTAGCCCTTTGCCAAGCGCAGGAAAAGCCGGAACCGAGGGTGCAGGACCGATCCGCCCGGCGGGCCAACAAGTTCCTTCGAAGGAACCCGCCTAGCCCTCGGCCTGCCGCTCCAGCACCAGCGGGACAGAGGCCGGGCGCAGGTCGGCGACCCCCAGCACTGACCTTGGCCGCGCCAGACGGTTGCGCACGACCCAATGCAGGCGCTTTTCGGCACGGGTGATCGCCACATAGGCCAGCCGCTTCCACAGCGCCACCCCGGCCTCGGTCCGCCCTGCCTGAGCTGCGGCCCAAAGGTCGGGCGCAAAGACCTGAACCTCTTCCCATTGCGACCCTTGCGCCTTGTGGATCGTCACAGCGGCGCCGTGCAGAAAGGCAGCCCCCATCTTTGCGGCCTGCGGGATGAAAGGCTCTTCTTCATCCGGCTTTTCGATCTTGATGATCGAGGCCGCGGAAACCTGCGGGTCTTCAGCCCCCACGACATGAAGCTTGGCAAAGCCCTCACGGTTGCCGGGGCCAAGATAGATCACCTGCGCCCCCTTGATCAGGCCCCGCGCCTCCAGGTCGATGCGTTTCTTGCGGTGCTTCAGCGGCAATTCGATGCCGTCGCAAATCAGCGGCTCTCCCGGCAGGAGGTCGAATTCCGGGGCCCCTTGCGCTGCGCGAAAGGCCGTGATCAGCCGGATACGGGTGGCATTGCGCCAGACCAGAACAGGGCTGCGGGCCATCAGGTCACTGTCCACCCTTTCGGCCCAGACCACCCGGTCATCGCGGCGGGCACTGTCTTGTACCAGCTTTTCGAAATCCTCAAACCCAAGGGCCGGGTCACCAAGGGCATGCGCAAGGTCCAGAATGGGATTGTCGTCCGCCTGACGGTGAATGCGGTTCAGCATCAGCTTGCTGTCCTTGGCCAGATGGTCAAAGACCATGCTGCCCGATTGCCCTACAGGGGCCAGCTGGGCCGGATCCCCAAACAGGATCAGCGTTGGAAAGATCTCCCGCAGATCCTGAAACTGGCGTTCATCCAGCATGCTGCTTTCATCGACAAAGCCAACGTCCAGCGGTTCATCGCGGCGCTTCCAGCCCTTGATGAAGTCTGAACCTTTCAAGCCGGCAGCCGCCAAAGCCCCCGGAATGGAGGCGACTTGTTGGAAAAAGGCAAATGCCCTGTCCAGCGCGCCTTCGGCCAGTCCTTCCACCTCGGGCCTTGTCCCGGTGCCCGTCAACCATTCCGCGATGCGTTCATATTGCGGGTCATAGACCGGGGTATAGAGAATGCGGTGGATCGTGGTGGCAGGCACACCGCGCAACCGCAAGACACTTGCCGCCTTGTTCGTGGGCGCCAGCACGGCAAGGGTGCGCCTTTCCTTGCGCCGCCGCCCTTCATAATCGCCCGAAACGATCTCTACCCCGGCGGCCACCAACGCCTTTGTCAATTGCGCCAGAAGCATGGTCTTGCCCGAACCGGCCTTGCCCATGACCGCCAGCACCGACGACCCGGCCCCGCCAGGGGGGGCAAGGCTACCATCGTCGATATCTACGCCAGCATCGCGCAACAGGGCCGCAACACGGTCATGGGCTTCGGCCTGTTCGTCAGACAATGCGGGAAGGGCAGCGTTCATGCTGCGAACCATAGGGCCTGTTCGCCCCCGCCGCCAGAGCCCTTCAGTTCTGCCGCCGCCGCGACAAGGGCAAGGGCGGGGCCTCTTGCCCGGCCATGGCGGCCAGTTCCAGCCGCGCGATGCGCATCGCCTCGGCCGCCTGCGCGGCCGTACCCGCCAACCCATTGCGCTCGGCATAGGTTTGCAGATCCGTCAAAACCTCGATGATCCAGTCATGCTGCATCGTCACGTCCATACCATTCAACGATCGCACCCCAGCCAAATAAAGCCTTATGCCGCCAGATAAGGCCTCAAAATCCCTTCCAAGGAAATGACGCATAATTCAAAGACCGCCGGAAGAGCAATCTTCCGGCGGTCTCCTGCCCATTGAAGGCTTTTTTCGGTGTCTCAGAGACCGCGACTGGCTTCCAGCGTGTCTTCAAAGGTGCGCAAGCCCGTGCGCGGCGCCTGCACCAGCACCGCCATGTTGCCGGGCTTGTGCTGGTTGCGCAGCATCTTTGTATGGGCTTTGGGAATGTCTGCCCAGGGGAAAACTTCCGACATGCAGGGGTCAAGCCGGCGCTCGCACATCAGCTTGTTGGCCGCCGCCGCCTGCTTCAGATGCGCGAAATGGCTGCCTTGCAGACGCTTCTGGTGCATCCACATATAACGCACGTCGAAGGTGCAGTTGAACCCGCTCGTCC
>JALQTL010000059.1 GCA_023260935.1 Paracoccaceae bacterium | reverse complement strand
TTTTCTGGGCTCGTCGTTCACACACGAGGGTTGGATCAGCTGCTCGATGACGTCATCACGGTGGATACGTCTGCCTTGCTTTCCCGCTACGCTCATCCCCAGCGTGCCCCCCGGGTCCAAACCCACGCCGGCATCTGCCTGCACCTTGCGGAATTCATACATTCCGGACAGGCAGCAAAAAAGCGGCAAAGGGCGATTGTGGCGCACTTGGCGGGGGCTAGCAGGCGATATGGTTCAGCGCAGGCCTTGGGCGAACATCGGCCCACCGCGCCAGCGCGGATAGCCGTAACCATGGACCTCGACCAGATCGATATCCGAAGGTTTCAGCGCGATGCCTTCGGTAAGGATCAACTGGCCTTCCGCCGCCATCGCCCCGGTCAGCCGGGTGGCGATCTCTTCGGCGGTCAGCTCTGCCGGGCTGGCTGCAATCTGGCCGGCCAGCAAGGACGCCGTGGCCGCAGAGGGTTTTGGCGATCGGTCGCCGGGCGCATAATCATACCAGCCGCCGCCGGTTTTTTGCCCCTTGCGTCCGGCCCGCACAAGGATATCGCCCAGCGTTTCGGGCACATCCTGCCCTGCGGCCCGCGCGCCTTCGCGTTGCAGGAAGGCAATGTCCAGCCCCCCCAGATCCTGCGCCTCGAACGGACCCATGGCAAAGCCGTGGGCGCGCATGGCGGCATCAATCGCGGCAATCGGGGTGCCCTGACGGACCAGCGCTTCCGCCTCGGCCCGGTAGCGTTTCAGGATGCGGTTGCCGATGAAGCCTTCGCAGATGCCGGCCTGAACCGGGATCTTGCCCAGCTGCCGCGCCAGTGCAAAGCCGGTGGCCAGCACATCCGGCGCGGTGGCAGGCGTTGGCACGATTTCCAGCAGCTTCATCACATTGGCGGGGCTGAAGAAATGCAGCCCGATGAACCGTTCCGGCCCGGGTAGCCCTTCGGCGATCAGGCGGGGATCAAGGTAGCTGGTATTGGTCGCCAGAACCGCATCGGGGCGGCAGGCCTTGCCCAGTTGGGCAAAGACGGCGCGCTTGACGGACAATTCCTCGAACACCGCCTCGATCACCAGATCGGCATCGGCAAGGGCCGCATAATCGCTGCCTGCGGTGACGCCTGCCAGCCGGGCCTCGGCCTGCGCCTCGGTCAGCTTGCCGCGCTTGACGGCGCCATCAAGGATGCTGCGCAGGTTGGCAAGGCCGCGCGCCACGGCGTCGGCGTCGCGTTCGATCAGGGTGACGGGCAGGCCCGCATCCCGCAGGGCGGCGACAATGCCTGCGCCCATGGTGCCACCGCCGATGACGGCGGCGCGGCGCAGCGGTCGCGCTTCGACACCCGACAGATGCGCCGGGCGCGGGGCGGCACGTTCGGCAAAGAAGATGTGGCGCAGGGCGGCCGCCTGATCCGAAGCGCGCAGATCAAGGAATGTCGCGCGTTCATGGGCCATCGCCTCGGCAAAGGTTTTTTCGGCGGCCACGCGCAAGCAATCAAGGGCACGCAGGGGGGCGACCTCTCCCTTCGCGCGCCGGGCAATGGCCTTGCGCTGGTCATCCCACCAGCCCGCAGCGGGCGAGGTGACAGGGCGGGCCGAAATCGGCGGCGGAAGCGGCTGGCCCAGCGCCTTGCGGGCAAAGGCCACGGCCCCAGCTTCAAGATCGCCCGCCACCACGGCATCGACCAGACCCAGTCCCTGCGCCCGGTCCGCCTTGAACGGGCGGCCTGTGGTGACAAGTTCCACCGCCGCCTCGACCCCCGCAAGCCGCGGGGTGCGCACGGTGCCGGACGCGCCCGGCACGATGCCAAGCCCCACTTCGGGCAGGCCGACCGAGGCGCCTTCCAGCGCCACGCGGAAGCGGCAGCCCATCGCCACCTCGAACCCGCCGCCAAGGGCCGATCCGTGAATGGCCGCGACCCATGGCTTTGCCGCCGCCTCGATCCGGTTCACCAGATCGGGCAGGTGCGGGGGCACCGGGGGCTTGCCGAATTCCGTCACATCAGCCCCGGCAATGAAGGTGCGGCCTGCGCAGATCAGCACGACCGCGCGAACGGAAGGGTCGGCGTCCAGCGTTTCCACCGCATCCCATAGCCCCTGCCGCAGCGCCTGACCCAGCGCGTTGACCGGCGGATTGTTCACTGTGACGATGGCGATGTCGTCCTGCCGCCCGATGCTCACCACTGTCATGTCAAATCCCCAGATAGGCCTCGCGGATGCGCGGGTCGGCAATCAGCTCCTCGGCCGGGCCGTCCAGCGTGATCCGCCCTGTTTCCATCACATAGCCCCGATCCGCAATCTTCAGCGCGCCAAAGGCATTCTGTTCGACCAGCAGAACGGTCACATCCAGCGCCTTGAGCGCCTTAACCACATCAAATATCTGCGCGACGATGATCGGGGCCAGCCCCATCGAGGGTTCGTCCAGCAGCAGGCAGGAAGGCCGGCCCATCAGGGCGCGGGCCATGGCCAGCATTTGCTGTTGCCCACCAGACAGGCCGCCCGCCACCAGATTGCGCTTTTCCTTCAGAATCGGGAACATCTGGAAGGCATCGGCCATGTCCTTTTCCACCCGTTCATCGGCGAAAAGATAAGCGCCCAGTCGCAGATTTTCCTCGACCGTCAGATTGGTGAAGATCTGCCGGCCCTCGGGCGATTGCGCAAGGCCACGCCCCACCCGGCGCCATGCCGGCACGCCTGTAAGGATCTCTCCGCGGAAGGTAACGGTGCCACCGGCCACGGGATGCACCCCCGAAAGGCAGCGCAGAAGCGTGGTCTTGCCTGCCCCGTTTGCGCCGATGACGGTGACGATCTCGCCCGAGTTCACTGCAAGGTCCAGCCCGTGCAGCACTTCGATCCGCCCGTAGCGGGCACGCAAGCCTTCAACCAGCAGCATTTTCGGCCCCCAGATAGGCGGCGATGACCGCCGGGTTGCGGCTGACCGTGGCCGGATCGCCTTCGGCAATCTTTTCGCCATGGTCCAGAACGACGATGTGGTTCGAAATCCGCATCACCATCTTCATGTCATGTTCGACAAGCAGGATCGCCACGCCCGAAGCGGCGATTTCGGCGATCAGGTGATCGATCTCTTCCGTTTCTACCGCGTTGCAGCCGGCGGCGGGTTCGTCCAACAGCAGAACCTTGGGGTTCAGCGCCATCGCCCGGGCAATCTCCAGCCGCTTGAGCGAGCCGTAGGAAAGGCTGCCCGCCTCTCTCTCGGCCGCGCGCTCAAGACCCACGCGTTTTAGCAAGGTGCGCGCGCCGGCCTCGGCCGTGCGGGCACGGCGGCGCGATGCGGGAAGGTTCAGCAGATCGGCCAGAACCGATCCGCTTTCCTGCAGGTGATAGCCGGCGATGGTGTTTTCCAGCACCGTCATCGACTGGAAGACCTGCAGGTTCTGGAACGTCCGGCACATGCCGCGCCGCGCCAGAAGATGCGGCGACATCGCGGTCACATCTTCGCCGTTCAGAACCACCCGCCCGGTGCCGGGCAGGTACACCCCGGAAATCATGTTGAACAGCGTGGTCTTTCCGGCCCCGTTCGGCCCGATCACCGAAACGATCTCGCCGGGTTTGACGGCAAAGGACACATCCTTGACGGCCGCAATGCCGCCGAACGATATCCCCAGTCCTTCGATCTGAAGCAAGGTCATTCGCCAGCCCCCCGGATCTTGCGCAGGATCGACGGCACGACGCCTTCGCGCAGAAAGATCATCACCAGCACCATCACGGTGCCCAGAACCAGTTGTTCGTATTCCGCAAAGACCGTCAGCACCTGTGGCAGCAGCGTCAGCACCGCCGCCCCGAAGATCGCCCCGGCGACCGAACCGACGCCGCCAAGAACTGCCATCGTCACCATCTCGACCGAATGCATGAAACCGGCAACATCAGGGGTGATGAACTTGTTTTGCAGCGCCAGAAGCGAGCCCGAGACAGAGGCGTAGACAGCCGAGATGACGAAGGCCTGAAGCTTAAGCCGGGCAACATCGATGCCAACGGTGCGCGCCGCGATTTCAGACCCGTGCAGCGCGCGCAAGGCGCGGCCGGTGGGGCTGTTGAACAGGTTCAGCGCAAGCCAGGCGCCCAGCAGCAGGGCGATACCGCAGAAGAAATACCAGAACTGCCCGTTCGACAGGTCCAGGCCGGCGGCCTTCAGCGCCCCGCGCAGCCCAAGGTCGGGCACGTCAATGCCATCGGGGCCGCGCGTCAGATCGCGTTCGTTGTTCAGCACCATGGAAATCAGGATGCCCATGCCCAGCGAGGCTACGGCAAGGTAATACCCTTTCAGCCGCAGGATCGGCCGCCCCACCAGCCATGCCAGCACGGCCGAGATAGCCGCCCCCAGCAAAACGGCCCCCGCGGGGTGAAGCCCCAGATGCACCGGCGCCAGCGCGCAGGCATAGGCGCCGATCCCGGCAAAGCCCGCATGGCCAAGGCTGATCTGCCCCGCCCAGCCGGTCAGGATCACGATCCCGGTCACCGCCAGCCCGTTGACGAAGATCAGCGCGCCGACCCGGTAATAGAAGCTGGATGGAAAGAACAGCGGCGCCAGCGCCACGATCACGGCAAGCGCCAGCAATGTGGCGGATTTCTGTGTCAGTCGCATGGTTACACCCGATCGGTCGATTTGCGGCCGAAAAGCCCTTGCGGCAGGAAGAAGAGCACCGCGAGGATCACGATGAAGGCCGCCGCATCCTTGTATTGCGAAGAGATGTAACCGGCCGTCAGCCCCTCCAGCAGGCCAAGCGCCAGCCCGCCCACCAGCGCCCCCTTGGGGTTGCCCATGCCGCCCAGCATGGCCGCGGCAAAGCCTTTCAGCGCAAGACCCAGCCCCACGTCATAGGAGGTCAGGGTGATCGGCGTGACCAGCACCCCGGCCAGCGCCCCGATCCCGGCGGAAAGGGCAAAGGAAAGCGTCATCACAAAGGTGGTGTTGATGCCCACCAGTTGCGCCGCCAGTCGGTTGTTCGATGTGGCCAGCACGGCCCGGCCCAAAAGCGTGCGCGTGAAAAAGAGCCACAGGCCGATGAAAACCGCCACGGCGCCGCCGATCACCCACAGGCTTTGTGGCAGGATCGTCGCCCCCATGATGCGGATCGGATCATCGCCCGAAAAGGCCGGGAAGCTGTGGATCTGCTTGTCAAAGATCAATTGCGCCGCGCCCCGGATGAAGATGGACGCACCGATGGTGATGATGACCAGCGACACGACAGGCGCGCCACGCGCGGGCTCGATCGCCAGCTTGTTCATCGCCACGCCCAGCGCCGCCGTCAGCACGATGGCCGCCAAAACCGCCAGCGGCAGCGGTGCCCCTGCGGCATGGACAAACACGGTTGTCATCCCGCCCAGCATGACGAATTCGCCTTGCGCGAAATTCACCACGTCCGAGGCGTTGTAGATGATGGTGAAGCCAAGGGCCACCAGCGCATAGACCGCGCCGACCGTCACCCCCGAAAGAAGGAATTGCAGCAGTTCCGACATCGTCGATCTCCGGCTGGATGCTGTGGGTTGGCAAAGCCAGCCCCCCCGCGTGCCAGCAGTGCGCGCGGGGGGGGGGAAGGGATCAGCCGATTACTCGACCAGCGTCCACTTGCCGTCCTTGATTTCCAGCATCCGGAAAGCCGACAGATCCAGCCCGAGGTGATCTTCGGGGCTGAAGGTGTAGATCCCCGTGGTGCCGGCAAGACCCGACGTCGCCTCGATCGCATCACGGATCGCGGCCGGTTCAGCCGAACCTGCACGGGCGATGGCATCGGTCATGATCAGGAAGGCATCATGCGCATAGCCGCCAAAGGTGCCGACGGGCGTGCCGGTCTTTGCCTCGAAAGCCGCCTTGTAGGCCGCAACAACCGGCTTTTGAGGGTCATCTTCGGCCAGCAGATCCGCCACCAGCAGCGCGGTGCCCGGCAGGCGCACGCCTTCGGCCGCATCCGTCCCGGCAAGCTGGATGAACCCGTCCGAAGCCACGCCATGCGACTGGTAGAAGGGCAGGTCAATGGCCAGCTGCTTGTAGTTGCGTGTCACGATCGACGGCCCCTGACCGAAGCCGGGGTTCAGCACGGCCTGCACGCCCTCGGTACCCTTGATCTTGGTCAGCTGCGCCGTCATGTCCGCGTCTTTCGGATCATAGGTTTCGTCAGCGACGATGGTGATCCCGTAATCCCCCACAACGGATTTGCACTGCGCCTGCATCGAGGCGCCAAAGCCGTCAGTGCCCGAGATCATGCCGATGCTGGCGATGCCGCGCTTTTGCATGTCTTCAAAGATCTTCTGGCAAGCCATGCGGTCGGTGTGCGGGGTCTTGAAGGTGAAGGGCTTGACCGGATCGATGATGTCGATGGCGCCTGCCAGCGAAATGAAGGGGATCTCGGCCTCTTCCGCCACCGACAGGATCGACATGGTGGTGCCGGTGGTGGTGCCGCCGATGATGGCCACAACTTCGTCATCCTCGACAAGCCGGGTGGCAAAGGTGCGGGCCTTGTTCGGATCACCGTTGTCGTCATAGGCGATCAGTTCCACCGGCTCGCCGTTGATGCCGCCCTTGGCATTCAGCTCTTCCACCAGCAGTTCCAGCGTTTTCAGTTCGGGATCGCCAAGGAAGGCCGCCGGGCCGGTGGCCGAAAGCGAGGCGCCGATCTTGATTTCGGCCAGCGCCGGGCCGGCAAGGCCAAGGGCTACCAGCGCAGTGGTGGTCAGGAATGTCTTCATGGTCTCCTCCCAGAGATGTCAGGTTGTCAGATGGTCAGTCAGGCCGCCACCAGGCGCCGCGACATCACGCGGCGGAATCGGGTGGCGACAAAGGCGGTATCGGTCAGGCTGGCATTGCCGGCCGGATTGGCCCCGGTGACGTGGAAGTCACTGAAGGCGGCCGACTGGTTGACGAAGATGTTGCCGGTCAGGTTGACCGACAGGTTCACACCGGCCGCGGCAAAGGCCGCCTCGGCACGGGCAATTCGGGCCGCATCGGTATCATAAATCGCAGCCGTGATGGCCCCCTTGGTCAGGGCAAGATCGGCCGCCCGGGCAATGGCAGCGTCAGCATCTGCCATCGGCACCAGAAAGGCGACCGGACCAAAGCATTCGTCCCGGGCCACGGCAGCATCATCCCCCACCACCAAAAGCAGGGGGCCGGCTTCACCTTCGGCGGCACCGGCGCGCAGCACGCGCCCGCTGGCGGCTACTGCCTTCACCCGCGCCTGCGTCGCCGGGTTCGCAATCGCGCCGCAAATGCCGGCCGCGCGGCCCGGATCGGACAGCAACGCATCAATCGCGCCAGACAGGGACGAGGCAACGTCATCAAACCCAAGATGGCCCTTGTCGGTGTCGATGCCGTCTGCCGGAATGTAGATGTTCTGCGGCGAGGTGCACATCTGGCCCGAATAAAGCGACAGCGCAAAGGCAAGGTTGGCGCACATGCCATCCAGATCATCGGTTGCCGCGAACACCACGCTGTTCACCCCGGTTTCCTCGGTGAACAACTGGGCTTGCCGTGCATGGTCGCGCAGCCAGCCACCAAAAGCGGATGACCCGGTATAATCGATCAGCTTCACCTCGGGGCGGGTGGCCAGATCCTTTGTCACCTCTGCCCCCGGCTCATCAACGGCCAGCAGGATGGCATCGGCAGGCAAGCCGGCTTCCACAAGCACCTCGCGCAGGATGCGCACGGTCAGCGCCAGAGGCAGAATGGCGCGGGGATGAGGCTTCACGATCACCGGGTTGCCGGTGGCAAGGCTGGCAAACAGGCCAGGGTAGGAATTCCATGTCGGAAAGGTGTTGCAGCCGATGGTCAGCGCGATTCCCGCCGGGCGTAGCGTCCAGGATTTCTCCATCACGATCGGGGCGGCCTTGCCTTGCGGCTTTTCCCAGCGGGCATGGGCGGCAAAGCGCGTCATTTCGGCATAGGCGGCAGCAACGGCCTCCAGCCCGCGGTCTTGCGCGTGCGGCCCCCCGGCCTGAAAGGCCATGGCAAAGGCCTGACCCGTGGTGTGCATGGTGGCGTTAGCCATCAGAAAGCTGTGGCGGTTCAGCCGCATCAGCGCCTCAAGGCAAACCCCCACACGTTCTTCAACCGTTGCATCGGCCAAAGCCGGCGCCGCGGCACGGGCGGCGGCAATCAGATCATCAGGCGTGGCGGCCGGATAGCGGATATCAAGGGTCTGGCCATAGGGCGACACTTCAGTCCCGGCGGCACCCTGCCCCGGATGCCCGGGCAGATCGAACCGGTCGCCGATCAGGGCAGCAAAGGCAGCCTCGCCATCGGTCTTGGCCGTCTCGCCATAAATCTTGCCGCTTGGAACCTCGGGGAACGGGGTCCAGTATTCGCGTGACGCCAAGGCGGCGACAGCCGACAAAAGCATGGCCCGGTGCTGATCGAAAAACCGCGTCATCTTCATCCTCCCGCCGGGCCCCTCATCGTCCGGCAGGTTTATCATTGACCGGCCGGTCGGTTTATGCAAGAGATTTTTCAGGGCGTCCGGCAGATGATCCGGCACGAGGAGACGACAACCATGACCGCATCCGATACCGTCCTTGCGACGCTTGACGCCGGCGTGCTGAAGCTGACGCTGAACAGGCCGGAAAAGCTTAATTCCTTCAACGAAGACATGCACATGGCGCTGCGGGCGCAGGTTGTGCGCGCGCATGAAGATACCGCGGTGCGCGCGGTTCTTCTGACCGGGGCGGGGCGTGGTTTTTCGGCCGGGCAGGATCTGGGCGACCGCGACCCGCGCAAGGGTGGGCCTGCCCCCGATCTGGGGCATACGCTGGAAACCTTCTACAACCCGACCCTGCGATTGATTCGCCAGCTTGAGAAGCCGGTGATCTGCGCGGTGAATGGCGTGGCGGCGGGGGCCGGGGCCAATATCGCTTTCGCCTGCGACATCGTTCTTGCGGCGAAATCGGCCAAATTTATCCAGGCCTTTGCCAAGATCGGCCTTGTCCCCGATGCTGGTGGCAGCTGGTCGCTGGCACGCATCCTTGGGGAACCCCGCGCCAAGGCTCTGGCCCTGACGGCCGAACCGCTGCCCGCGGAAAAGGCTGCGGATTGGGGGCTGATCTGGAAAGCGGTCGAGGATGCCGATCTGATGCCGCAGGCCGAGGCGCTGGCCCTGTCGCTGGCCGCTGGGCCCACGCTGGGCCTTGGGTTGACCAAGCGGCTGATCCAGGCGGCTGCCACCAACACGCTGGACGAACAACTGGATATGGAGCGTGATCTGCAACAGCAGGCCGGCCGCAGCGCCGACTATGCCGAGGGCGTCACGGCCTTCCTTGAAAAGCGCAAGGCGGAGTTCAAAGGCAAATGAAACCCATCACCGAGATGACCCCGCAAGAGCTTGCCGAAGCATCGGCCAAGGCGCTGTGGAACGACGATTCGGCCAGTCAGCGGCTGGGGATGGTGATGGATCACCTGGCCCCCGGCGAGGCGACTCTGTCGATGATCGTGACGCCAGAGATGTCGAACGGCCATGGCACCTGCCACGGCGGCTATATCTTCATGCTGGCAGACAGCGCCTTTGCCTTCGCCTGCAATGGCTATAACCAGCGCACGGTCGGGCAGCACGCAGCGATCACCTATCTTTCGCCCGGCCGCGTGGGCGATCGTCTGATCGCGGCCTGCCGCGAAGTTTCGCTCCAAGGCCGGTCGGGCGTCTATGACGTCTGCGTCACCAATCAGGACGGGGTGCAGATTGCCGAATTCCGCGGCCTGTCGCGCACGGTCAAGGGCACACATCTTCCGGTCGACGGCTGACCGGCTTTGCGTTTTTCCCAGGGAGGACACCATGGAAGACCTTACCCCCCGCAAACAGGATCTTGACCCGATCGAGATCGCGTCGCGGGACGAGATCGAGGCGCTTCAGTTCCACCGCATGAAGCGGTCACTGAAGCACGCCTATGAAAACTCGCCCTTCTACCGCAATCGCTTCATCGAACAGGATGTGCATCCCGAAGATCTGAAGTCGCTGAAGGACATCGCGAAATTCCCCTTCACCACCAAACAGGATCTGCGCGACACCTATCCTTTCGGCATGTTCGCCGTGCCGCGGAACAAGCTGGTCCGCGTGCATGGATCTTCGGGAACCACCGGCAAGCCGACCGTGGTGGGCTACACCGCCAATGACATCGACGTCTGGGCCAACCTGATCGCGCGGTCGATCCGGGCCGCAGGTGGACGCCCGGGTGACATGCTGCACAACGCCTATGGCTACGGTCTGTTCACCGGCGGTCTTGGTGCGCATTACGGGGCCGAACGACTGGGTTGCACCGTTGTTCCGATCTCGGGCGGGCAGACCGAACGGCAGGTGACGCTGATCACCGACTTCCAGCCGCAGATCATCATGGTCACGCCGTCCTACATGCTGTCGATCCTTGACGAGTTCCGCCGCCAGGGGTTGGACCCGCGGCAATCCTCGCTGCGGGTTGGCATCTTTGGCGCCGAGCCGTGGACGAATGCGATGCGGCAGGAAATCGAGGAAGCCTTCGACATGCATGCCGTCGATATCTATGGCCTGTCGGAAATCATGGGGCCCGGTGTTGCGCAGGAATGCGTGGAAACGAAGGACGGGCTGCATATCTGGGAAGACCACTTCTACCCGGAAATCATTGACCCTGTGACGGGCGAGCCCCTGCCCGATGGCGAGATGGGCGAACTGGTCTTCACCACACTGACGAAGGAAGGCCTGCCAATGGTGCGCTACCGCACCCGTGACCTGACCCGTCTTCTGCCGGGCACCGCCCGCAGCATGCGGCGGATCGAAAAGATCACCGGGCGCAGCGACGACATGATCATCCTGCGCGGCGTCAACGTTTTCCCGACCCAGATCGAGGAACAGATCCTGAAGTGCCGGGGTCTCGCCCCCCACTTCCAGATCGAACTGGCGCGCGAAGGCCGGATGGACAACATGACCGTCCACGTCGAATGCGCCCCCGATCAGGTCGATGCAGACGCCCGCGCCAAATCGGCCAAGGAACTGGCGCATCACATCAAGGCCGTCGTGGGCGTCTCGACGCGGATCAATGTGACCGATCCGAATGCGATTGCCCGTTCCGAAGGCAAAGCCAAGCGCGTGATCGACAATCGCCCCAAAGGCTGACCGTCCGGTCGGTGACAGTTGGAATGCAATGCGCTATGAGGGGCAGGACTGCCCCTCATTTCTGTGGGGCCAAGGCAGGACAGACAAGATGGCTCGGACCCGGGCAGCGGATTTCGAAGAAAAGCAGCGCGTCATTCTGGACATGGCCGCCAAAGTTTTCGCCGAACAGGGGATGGAGAAAGCCTCCATGTCCCAAATCGCGACAACGGCACAGGTGTCAAAAGCCTTGCTCTATCACTACTACCCCAGCAAGGACGCGTTGATCTTCGCCATCATCATCACCCATCTTGAAGGGCTGGATGCGGCGATCGAGGCAGCCGATGATGCCAGCCTGCCGCCGCAACAGCGGCTGCGCAAGCTGGTGGGAACGGTTCTGGAAAACTATCGCGGCGCAGATAATCAGCACAAAGTGCAGCTCAACGCCACGGCGGCGCTGTCGGACGAGCAGAAGGCCGAAATCACCGCGTTGGAACGGGCCATCGTCAAACGGTTTTCGGCGGTGCTGGACCAGATCAACCCCGCGCTCAACACCCGCGAACGCCCCTTGCTGATGCCTGTCACCATGTCTCTTTTCGGGATGATGAACTGGGTCTACATGTGGTTCCGCGATGGCGGCCGCATCAGCAGGGAAGATTACGCAGACGTGGCGACAACCCTGATCCTCGAAGGGATCAAGGCCGTCCGTTAAGCCGCGACAGAACCTTCGGGTCATAGGCCGGGGCTTCAGCCCGGCGGCGCCCCGGTTCAACTTCGGTCAGCGGCGTGGCGGGGGCCAGCTTTTCGGGCGCCTCCAGCGCCAGGCGCTGGTAGATGGCGGTGCCCTGCGATTTCCACGCGATCTCGTCTTCCGAAAGTTCGCGGATGACCCTTGCTGGCGATCCAACGGCAAGGCTGCGTGGTGGGATTACCGCCGCTGCCTTCACGAAGGCCAATGCCGCGATGATGCTGCTTTCTCCGACCACCGCCTCGTCCATCACCACGGCGTTCATGCCCACCATGGCATTGCGGCCGATCCGGCATCCGTGCAGCACGGCGCCATGGCCGATATGGCCCGCTTCCTCGATCACCACGTCCTTGCCGGGGAAGGCGTGGACCACGCAGGTTTCCTGCAGGTTGCTGCCCTTTTCCATCACGATGCGGCCGAAATCCCCGCGCAGCACCGCACCGGGCCCGACATAGCACGCCGGGCCGATGATGACGTCGCCGATCACCACGGCCTCGGGGTGAACAAAGGCCGTGGGGTCAATCACCGGGACGATGCCGTCCCAGGCGTAGATGCGCGCCATCACTCTGCCGCCTGCGCCGCGACCGGCGGCCAGACCTTGGCAACCATCGTCAGCACATCATATTGCGCGACGACGGCGCCGGTCTGGTTCGTCACCTGACAGTCCCAGCGCACCTCGCCATGCTCGGCACTGGCGCGCGGGTTTATCTCCTTGCATGTCAGGCGGACTTGCAGGGTATCGCCGAAATAAACCGGGGTAAGGAAGCGCAGATTGTCCACCCCGTAATTCGCCAGCACCGGACCCGGCGCCGGATCAACGAACAGCCCGGCCGCGAAAGAGGCGATCAGATAGCCATGTGCCACGCGATCATCGAAGAAGGGGTTTGCCTTGGCCGCCGCGCTGTCCATATGGGCATAGAAGGTATCGCCGGTGAAATGGGCGAAATGCTCGATATCCTCTAGCGTCACAACGCGGGGGGCGGTGTGGATGGTTTCACCAATCTCGATATCGCTAAAGCTGCGT
>JALQTL010000044.1 GCA_023260935.1 Paracoccaceae bacterium | reverse complement strand
CATTTCCAGTGGAGTTGCCCATGCTATGAGCATACTCGCATAAAATGATCGGCCTTTTGCATCCCCTTTGCCTACCTGCCGATCCGCGCCCGACTGGAAGGGATGGACACAAGCCTGGAAACCGCGGCGACAGATCTTTATGCCTCTCCCTGGCAGACCTTTCGCTATGTGACCCTGCCCCTGCTGGGCCCCGGCATCGCGGCCGGGGCGATGCTGGCCTTCGTCATCAGCCTGGATGACGTGGTGATTACCGAGTTCGTCAAGTCCGGCGGGCAGGATACCTTGCCCACCTATATGCTGGGCCAGTTGCGCCGCGCCATCACCCCCGAAGTCAATGCCATCTCGACCGTGCTTCTGGGGCTGACGGTGCTGCTTCTGACCGCCTTCTTCCTTCTGACACGCAAAAGAAACTGAACCAACACGGGAGACTGACAGCCATGAAGAAGACACTTGCCACCCTTGCCATGCTGATGGCATCTACCGGGCTTGCCCATGCCGAAGGGGTGTTGAACCTGTTCAACTGGGGCAATTACACCAGCCCCGAACTTCTGGCGAAATTCGAGGCCGAGACGGGGATCAAGGTTACCGTCACCGATTATGACAGCAACGACGCTGCCCTTGCCAAGATCGAAGCCGGTGGCCACGGCTTCGATCTGGTGGTGCCTTCGGCGAATTATGTGCCGATTTTCCGCGACAAGGGCCTGATCACGGAACTGGATATGTCGCGCCTTGCCAACCATGGCAACATCGCCCCGGAATGGGTGGATGTGGCTTGGGATCCGGGCCGCAAGTTCACGGTTCCGTGGCAGTGGGGGTCCACCGGCATCGCGGTCAACACCTCGGTCTATTCCGGTGACATCAACACCTCGGCCGTGTTTCTGGAAGTGCCGGACGAGCTGAAGGGCAAGATCAACGTCGTGCCCGAGATGAATGACGTCGTGAACCTTGCGATCTTCTATTATGGCGGGGAACCCTGCACCGAGGATGTCGAGGTGCTGAAAAAGGTGCGTGACGGGCTGATGGCCGCCAAGCCGAACTGGATTTCGATGGATTACGGCGCCACCGAAAAGCTTTCGAACAATGATTGGGCTGCTTCGGTGAACTGGAACGGATCAACGATGCGTGCCCGCCTTGCCAACCCGTCGGTCGCCTATGGCTATCCGAAGGAAGGCTATCCGCTGTTCATGGATTCGGTAGCGCTGCTGAAGGATGCGCAGAACGTCGACAACGCCTACAAGTTCCTTGACTTCATTCTGGTGCCCGAAAACGCGGCCATGATCTCGGCCTTTGCGCGCTATGCCAATGGCGTGGCGGGGTCTGATGCCTTCATGCCTGAAGACATGAAGACCGCGCCCGAGGTAGTGACACCTGCCGAACACAAGGCGGCGGGCAAGTTCCTGCCCACCTGTTCGCCCAAGGCGACGGAATACATGACCGCCATCTGGACCGAGCTTCAGAAGTGACGCCCTTCAGGGGCGGCCCCCCACGGGGTCGCCCCTGACCATTTTCGACCCCAGCAGAAAGCACGAAGGCATGACCCCCGACCTGATCGTGACCAATGCCCGCGTCCTGACGATGGACGGCGCGCGCCCCCGGGCAGAAGCCGTGGCCCTGTCAGGGGGCAGGATCGCCGCCGTTGGCCCGCGCCGCGAGGTCGAGGCGATGGCCGGCGGCCAGACCCGGGTGATCGATGCCCGCGGGCGCAGCCTTCTGCCGGGATTTGTGGAAAGCCATCTGCATCTGGTTTTAGGCGGGGCAGAGCTTTCGCATTTGCACCTGACCGGGCTGCACGGGCTGGACGCTCTCCGGGATGCCTTCCGCGCCTTTTCCGCCCGCCACCCCGACCGACCGCTGCTGATGGCGCAAGGGGCAGATTATGGGATCATCGGCCGCCCGATGACCCGTGCCGATCTGGATGCGATGCTGCCAGACCGCCCGATTGCCATCACCGCACATGATCATCACACCGTCTGGGCGAATACCGCTGCCCTGAAGGCGGCCGGGATCCTGCATGGCATGGCCACTCCCCATGGGCACGAGGTGGTGATGGGCGACGACGGGCTGGCCACCGGCGAATTGCGCGAATTCGAAGCCTTTGCCCCCGTCATCGCCTTGGGCGGCGAAGCGAGACTGAACCTTGGCATCGCCACGGGGGCCGAACCGTCACCCTGGCCCGATGCGGCCGAACGCGCCATCGACAAGGCCAAGGTACTGGCCGGGCTGAAGCACTGCGCCGCGCATGGCATCACCTCGATGGTGAACATGGACGGCAACCTTTACACGCTGGCCCTGCTGCGCGAGATGCAGGGCGAGGGCAACCTTCTGGCCAGGGTGAAAGTGCCGTTCCATTTCAAGCCGCATATGGACTTGGCTGATCTGGACCGCGCGGATGAAATGACGCAGACCTTCAACGATGACTGGCTTCAATCCGGCTTCGTCAAGATGTTCATGGACGGCGTGGTAGACAGCCGCACGGCCTTCATGCTGGAGGATTATCCCGGCATGCCCGGCCACCGGTCAGAGCCGCTTTTCGCCCCAGACAGGTTTCGCCAGATTGCGACCGAGATCGACCGGCGCGGATTGCAGATTGCGGTGCATGCGATTGGCGACGGGGCAGTGCGCTGCACCATCGATGGGTATGAGGCCGCACAAAAGGCCAATGGCCCGCGCGACAGCCGCCATCGCATTGAACATATCGAACTGATCCACCGTGACGATATTCCCCGTCTGGGCGCGCTTGGCATCACCGCCAGCCTGCAACCGCCGCATCCGCCGGGGGTAATGGACTTTCCGCTGCTTCCGACGATGGACCGGATTGCAAGGCACCGCTGGCGCGACGCCTATCTTTGGCGAACGCTGGTGCAAGCAGGGGCGCCTGTGGCCTATGCCAGCGACTGGCCGGTTACAGATGTTTCGGTGATGCGGGGGCTTTGTGCGGCGCTTACCCGCCAGCCCTTCGACGGCTGTGCCGATGAACGGCTGGGCCTGATGGAAACGCTGGCCGCATATACCGCCGGCGGCGCCTGGGCGGCACACCGGGAAAAGGTGACGGGCCGCCTTGTGCCGGGCCTTGCTGGCGATCTGGTGCTGATCGACACGGATGTCGAAGCAGCCGCCCCGGAAAGCCTTGGCACGACCGCCGTGGCGTTGACCGTTTGTGGCGGCCACATCACCCACGAGGCGCTTTAGACCCTGGCCCATGAAAAAGCCCGCCGCGCAGTTCCTGCGGGCGGGCTGATCATTCTGTGCTCAGCTGCGCTTATTCTTCGGCAGCGGCTTCTTCGCGGGCACGGTCTGCCGCGCCCTTGGCCGAGGTGTCGCGGTCAACGAATTCGATGATCGCCATCGGCGCCATGTCGCCATAACGGAAACCGGCCTTCAGCACGCGCACATAACCACCCTGACGGTCCTTGTAGCGCGGGCCGAGGATTTCAAACAGGCGCGCGGTGTGAATGTCCTGCTTCAGCTGGGCATGGGCCTGACGGCGGGCGTGCAGATCGCCGCGCTTTGCCAAGGTGATCAGCTTTTCGATGATCGGACGCAGTTCCTTTGCCTTCGGCAAGGTGGTCTTGATCTGTTCATGTTCAATAAGCGAACCGGCCATGTTTGCAAACATCGCCTTGCGGTGTTCATGGGTGCGGTTCAGCTTGCGGTAGCCGCTTGAGTGACGCATTGGAATCTCCTATCCGCGTGTTTTGCTTTGTCCGGCGGGGCCTGTCTTTGGCCCCGCTCACCTTGGGCTTTCGCCGGTCATTCCCCGCACCACGCGGGCATTTTCACTTGGGACGAGCGAACCCCGCCCGCCGATATCAGAACTGGTCCTCGAAACGCTTGGCCAGATCCTCGATGTTTTCCGGCGGCCAGTCTTCGACTTCCATGCCCAGATGCAGCCCCATGCCCGACAGCACTTCCTTGATCTCGTTCAGGGACTTGCGGCCGAAGTTCGGGGTGCGCAGCATCTCGGCTTCGGTTTTCTGGATCAGGTCGCCGATGTAGACGATGTTGTCGTTCTTCAGGCAGTTGGCCGAACGGACCGAAAGCTCCAGCTCGTCCACCTTCTTTGATCAATAATTTTACATTATCTATTTTGAGGTGTGGGTTAATTATTTTACTTAAATCATAAATTGTGATTAGAGCAGCATTAACACCCATGATTGCTTCCATTTCTACTCCAGTTTTTGCATACGTTGAAACTACACAAAAAACTTCTAGAGATTTATCTTCTTCATTCATGATAATTTTTGTAGCAGTATGGTCAATTGTTAAAGGATGGCAAAGCGGAATTAATTCACTTGTTTTTTTTACACCTAATACCGCTGAAACTTCGGCTAAGGTAATTGGATCTCCTTTAGGCATCTTTTTGTTTTTAATTAAATCAAAAAC
The DNA here is from genome assembly GCA_023260935.1 of Paracoccaceae bacterium. Taxonomy (GTDB): domain Bacteria; phylum Pseudomonadota; class Alphaproteobacteria; order Rhodobacterales; family Rhodobacteraceae; genus Pseudotabrizicola. The sequence goes on along the minus strand of JALQTL010000044.1, from coordinate 8 downwards.
TTCTTTTC
>JALQTL010000001.1 GCA_023260935.1 Paracoccaceae bacterium | reverse complement strand
AAGGCTTTCAGGTTCGGGAATGGCACAAGACGCGGGCAAGACCGTTAACCCCGCCTTAACCAAGCCGCGTCAAAACTGCGCCGATGATGCCCCTGATCCGCCTTTCCGCCCTGCTTCTGCTGGCTGCCTGCGGGGCCTCTCCGGCGCCGGAATTCTTTGGTGCCACGCGCACGGATGTGGTGGTAAGTGGCCGCAGTTACACGGTTTTTCAAAAGGGAAACCGGGTTGAGGTGATCCGCATGGGCCGCGCCCGGCGGGGGCAGCATCAGGATATCCGCGCCACCATGATCGCCCTGATCCCGCAGGTCACGGGCTGCGCGCTGATCGAAAGCACCCTGCAAGGCGACTCGGGCGAGATGCGGGGGCGTCTGCGCTGCCCCTGAACGGCCTGTTGCGGTTAACATCCGCGGCGTTCTTGCGGCTTTCCGCGGCCAGCGAATCGGCCTATGCTGCGGCGCAGAAAGAGGGGCGCCATGGGTCAGGTCATCACGGTTGCGCAGCAAAAGGGCGGGTCGGGCAAGACCACGCTTGCGATCAATCTGGCGGTGGAATTTTCACGGCAGGGGCTGAAGATAGCGCTTCTGGATACCGATCCGCAGGGCAGCCTTGGCCGCTGGTTCATGGCCCGGCGCGACCGTCTGGGCGATCCGGGGATGGATCTGTCCACCGCCTCGGCCTGGGGGGTCAGCTATGAATGCGAAAAGCTGCGCAAGACCACCGATCTGGTCATTGTTGACACGCCCCCCAAGGTGGACGCCGACCTGCGCCCCGCCCTGCGCGAGGCCGACCTCGTCCTCGTCCCCGTCGCCTCCAGCCACGTCGACCTCTGGGCCACCGATGGCGTCCTCGACCTCGTCGCCCGCGAACACCGCCGCGCCCTCGTCGTGCTGAACCGCGCCAAGGCCGGGACGCGGCTTGCGGAAGAGGTGGCCGAGGCGGCAGGGCAACTTGCCGAAGTGGCGGCGGCCCGTTTCGGGCAACGTGTTGTATTTGCAGAGACTCTGGGGCAGGGGCTGGCGGTTCCCGAGGCCGGCAAAAGCATCGCCGCGACCGAGGTTTCGGCCCTTGCGGCCGAGGTTCTGGCCGCTCTTCAAGAGGGTTGATCCGGTCCCTTCACGATCAGGATCCAGAAGGCATAGCCGCCTGCTGCCACGAAAAGAACGCCCCATCCGGGGTTGCCCAGCACAAATTCGACAGCCCCCCAGGCCAAAGGCAGAAGGGCCGTCAGCCAGCGGGTGACGGGGCGGCGAAACATCGGGTGGTTTGGATCAAGAAATTTCACGCGCGCGCCTGTCTGTGTCATGATGCCCTTGGGAGGTAGCCAAGATGCTGAAGATTTCCAAGAAGTTTCAAGGCCAGACCGTCATCACCACCTTCGAGATGACCCCGGCCACCGCCGATGACCTGATGGAGGCGCTGGAGGATGCCTTCGACAAGGTGGTCTGCAAGCAGCCAGGTTTCATAGCAGCGGCCCTGCACATGAATGATGCGCGCACCCGGATCTGCAACTATTCCCAATGGGAAAGCCGCGGCGATTATCAGGCCATGCTCCGCAGCCCGGAAATGCGGGAAAGAAACCGCGTGATCAATGGCTTATGCCGCGGGTTCGAGCCGGTGATGTACGAGGTGACGGCCGCCGTCTAGCGGTCAGTGCGTCCAGGCGCCCTTGCGGTCTGTGGCGAAATTCTCGCCATAGCCGCGGGGACGGATCACGGGTTTGCGCGGCTTGGGGGCCACTACGTCGAATTCCAGCCCGCGCGCCTTTGCGTAATCCTCGGCTGCCTTCTGGCTATCGAACCGAAGGCGAACCTGCGATTGCGTATCCGATGACGATGTCCAGCCCATAAGCGGGTCCACCTCACGGGCCGAGGCCGGGGCAAACTCCAGAATCCAGTGGTGGGTCTTGGCCACGCCGGACTGCATCGCTGTCTTGGCTGGCTGATAGATCCGGGCACGCATGAAGAACCTCCGTCATGGACTGGTGGTATATGGGCGAAAACGGGGGGGCTGTTCAAGCGTCAAGGGGGCGCACCCCGAAAGAAGAACCGTCGGTCGGCGCGCGTGGGTGTGGGTGGGGTGTGAACGCGGGCCAACCGACAGTATCAGTTTGCTGCTTGCCGCCTCAGCTTGGGTCAATTCGTGCCGAAATACAACCAAAAGATGCAACTATACGCGATTTCTTCAACAATGCCGTTTCCCCGGCTTGGTGGTTTGGCCAAAGCGGGCAGCGGGTTTTGGCGATCCGGCCCTTTAATGGGAACAAAAACAGAATAAGTTAGGGGCGGAAGGAATCGCCCATGCCCCACAACAACACCAACGCGCTTTCGGAACGCCCCGATGTTCTGACCCGGCCCAAGCCGGAAGGCGGGCGTCGGTTCGTGATGAATACGCCGTTCAAGCCGGCGGGTGACCAGCCAACCGCGATTGCCGAACTGGCCGCCGGTGTGCTTGCGGGGGAGAGGGATCAGGTGCTGCTGGGGGCCACCGGCACGGGCAAGACCTTCACAATGGCCAAGGTGATTGAACAAACGCAGCGCCCGGCGATCATCCTTGCGCCGAACAAGACGCTGGCTGCGCAATTATATGGGGAATTCAAGGGCTTCTTCCCCGACAACGCGGTAGAATATTTTGTCAGCTATTACGACTACTACCAGCCCGAGGCTTACGTCGCGCGTACGGACACCTATATCGAG
>JALQTL010000379.1 GCA_023260935.1 Paracoccaceae bacterium | reverse complement strand
CGCTTATCCGCACCAGCTTTCGGGTGGGCAGAGGCAGCGGGTGATGATCGCCATGGCGCTGGCCAATGGCCCCGACCTGCTGATTGCCGATGAACCGACCACGGCGCTGGATGTGACGATTCAGGCCCAGATCCTTGATCTTCTGCTGGAGCTGAAACGGTCTGAGGGGCTGAGCCTGCTGTTCATCACCCATGATCTGACGATCGTGCGGCGGATCGCTGACAGGGTTTGCGTGATGCAGGGCGGCGAGTTGGTCGAACAGGCCCCCACGGTCGAGCTTTTTGCCAACCCTCGCCATCCCTATACCCAGAAACTGCTGGCGGCCGAACCGCGTGGCCTGCCTGACGCGGTGCCCGAGGGCGCGGAGGAAGTGGTCAGGACCGAAGGCTTGCGAGTCTGGTTCCCGATCACTGCCGGCATCCTGCGGCGCACCGTGGGCCATGTGAAGGCGGTGAACGATGCCAGCCTGACCGTGCGGGCGGGCGAAACGCTGGGCGTGGTGGGCGAATCCGGTTCCGGCAAGACAACGCTGGCGCTGGCGATCCTGCGGCTGGTGCCATCGACCGGGCCCGTGGCGGTGTTGGGTCGTGAAATCTCGCATCTTCCGGGAAAGGCCCTGCGGCCCCTGCGGCGTGACATGCAGATTGTGTTCCAAGACCCGTTCGGCAGCCTTAGCCCACGAATGACGGTGGAACAGATCATCGCCGAAGGGCTGGGCGTTCACGAGGTTGATCCGGGCCGCAATCGGCGCGATATGGTGGCCGAGATCATGGCCGAGGTTGGCCTCGACCCGGCCACGATGGGGCGCTATCCGCACGAATTTTCCGGCGGTCAGCGGCAGCGGGTGGCTATTGCCCGGGCCATGATCCTGCGCCCGAAGCTTGTGGTGCTGGACGAGCCTACCTCGGCGCTGGACATGACGGTGCAGGTGCAGATCGTCGATCTGTTGCGGTCTCTGCAAAAGAAGTGGGGGCTGGCCTATATCTTCATCAGCCATGACCTGCGGGTGGTGCGGGCCATGTCGCACCGGGTGCTGGTGATGCGCGCGGGCGACGTGGTCGAAGCAGGCGATGCCCGCCATATTTTTGACAACCCGCAGACCGACTATACCCGGACGCTGATGGCAGCGGCTTTCGGGGATCACAAGTCGGCAGTGCTTGCGTGAAGATACTCTTCATCCATCAGAATTTTCCCGGCCAGTTCCTGCATCTTGCCCCCGCCCTGGCCGAGCGCGGGCATCAGGTGGTGGCCCTGACCGATACGGGGAACAAGCGGCAAAGCCCGGTCCGCACCCTGCGCTACAAGCATGACCCCGCGCAGGTAGACCCGGCAGCAACCCGCCTTGGCCGCACCTATACGATGATGAGCGACCGTGGCGTGACCGTGGCCCGTGCCTGTTGCCAGTTGCGCGACCGTGAAGGTTTCGTCCCAGATGTGATCTTTGGCCATTCCGGCTGGGGCGAGACGCTGTTTCTGAAAGAGGTCTGGCCGACGGCGCGGCTGATTGTCTATGCCGAGTTCTATTATCGCGGGGTGGGGGCCGATGTGGGCTTTGACCCCGAATGGCAGGCCCATGGGCTTGATCAGGTGATGATCGCGCAGGGCAGGGCGGCGCATCTGGGCCAGTCGTTGCTGCATGCCGATGCGGGCCTTGCGCCGACCGAATGGCAGGCCAGCACCTTCCCTGATCCGCTGCGCCGGATGCTGACCGTGATCCATGACGGGGTGAATACCGATGTGATGGCGCCCAACCCCAATGCGCGTGTCACCCTGCCGGGCGGTCAGGTTCTGGCCGCGGGGGACGAGGTTTTGACCTTCGTCAACCGCAATCTGGAACCTTATCGCGGATATCATGTGTTCATGCGGGCCTTGCCGGCGATCATGGCGGCCCGACCGCAGGCGCAGGTGGTGATCGTGGGGGGGGACGGGGTCAGCTACGGTGCGGCTCCGCCCGGGGCGCGGGGCTGGAAAGACCTGATATTGGACGAGGTGAAGGACAGGCTTGACCTGCGCCGGGTGCATTTCATGGGCAAGGTGCCCTATCCAGTCTTTGTCAGCCTGATGCAGGTCAGCCGGGCCCATGCCTATCTGACCTATCCCTTCGTGCTGTCATGGTCGATGCTGGAGGCGATGGCGGCAGGCTGTGTGGTGGTGGGTTCGCGCACCGCGCCGGTGACCGAGGTGCTTGACCATGCCAAGACCGGGCTTCTGGTTGATTTCTTTGATATCACGGGCTGGTCGGCCACACTGACAGATGCCCTTGCGCGGCCTGACCATTATCGCCCGCTGGGCGATGCTGCCCGGCAATTCGTGGTTGCCACCCATGATCTGAAAACCCGGTGCCTGCCCCGGCTTTTGTCCTTTGTCGAAAGTTTCGGGCCCGGGGGCCGGGGCTGAGCATCGCCCCGACCATCAGATGGCGGCAGAATGCTTTGCCTTGCTTTGGTCATAGGCATCGAAGGCGCGGGCGATCATCCGGGTCAGCGGTCTGCCATGCGGCGGGATCGAGAACGCTTCGTCATCCAGCGTGACCATGCCGGGGAATGCTTCCGCCGCGCGGGTCAGCATCGTCTCCAGCCGGTCAGGCCCGATCGCAAATTGCCGCAGGATTTCCGCCTTGGAAATGCGGAAATCACACATCAACGCCTCGATCAGGCGGGCGCGCAGGGTGTCTTCATGGGTGAAGACATGGCCGCGATGGGTGGAAAAGACTCCTGCGCGGATGGCCTTTGTATGGTCTGACGTGCCGCTGGTGTTCTGGGCATAGCCTTGCGGAAAGCGGCTGATGGACGATGCGCCAAGCCCGATCAGGACCGGGGCCGTGTCATCGGTATAGCCCTGAAAATTCCGCCGCAGCCTTCCGGCCGCCTGCGCAATCGCCATGCCGTCATCGGGGCGGGCGAAGTGATCGATGCCAATGGCGCGGTAGCCATCCCATTCGAAAAGCTGGGTCGCCGTTTCAAACAGCCGCAGCCGTTCTTCCGGGGTGGGCATGGTATCGGACGGGATCATCTGCTGCCGGCGGCTCATCCACGGCACATGGGCATAGCCGTAAAGCGCCACCCGGTCAGGCGACAGGGTCAGCAACTTTTGAACCGAATCCGCGATGCGGGCTGTGGTCTGATAGGGCAGTCCATAAAGGATATCGGCGTTAAGCGACATCACGCCGCGGTCGCGGATCATGTCGGCCACACGCTTTGTCAGCTCGTAGCTTTGTTCGCGGCCGATGGTTTTCTGGATTTCCTCATCAAAATCCTGAACGCCGATCGAGGACCGGTTCATGCCGGCCGCCGCCAGTGCATCCAGCCGGGGGGCATCAATCTCGTTCGGGTCGATCTCGACCGAGAATTCCGCCCCTTCGCCCAGCGGCACGGTTTCGAACACCGTGTCGGCCAGCATGCGCATCTGATCGGGGGGCAGCATTGTCGGAGTGCCGCCGCCCCAGTGCAGACGGCTGAGCGTGACACCACGCGGCAGATGCTTGCGCAGCAGCATGATCTCGGCCTTCAGCGTCTGGGCATAGGCGATGACGGGGTCATCGCTGGTCGTGCCTTGGGTGCGGCAGGCGCAGAACCAGCACAGCCTTCGACAAAAGGGCACATGCATGTAAAGCGAGATCGAAGAGCCTTCGGGGATCTGCGAGATCCACGAAGTAAACAGCTCATGGTCCACAGACGCGGAAAAGTGCGGTGCCGTCGGGTAACTGGTATACCGAGGCACTCGCGCGTCAAAAAGACCGAGCCGCATGAGTTGCGATTCTTGTGTCATTCGCATACCTTTATGCGTGGAAACGTGATCGGCCTTGATGCAGATCAAGCGAAGGAAGGCGGCGCATGGCTATTCACCATGACCTGACAAGCTTGGCACACGAGTGCGCTGATTGCCCCATCCGTCACCGTGCCGTCTGCGCAAGATGCGAAGCGGACGAACTGGCCCGGCTGGAACAGATCAAATATTATCGCAGCTATCAGGCCGGGCAGACGATCATCTGGTCGGGCGACCGGATGGATTTCGTCGCCTCGGTCGTGACCGGGATCGCCACGCTGACCCAGACGATGGAAGATGGCCGCCGGCAGATGGTGGGCCTTTTGCTGCCTTCGGATTTTGTCGGCCGTCCGGGGCGGTTGACGGCGGCCTATGACGTGACAGCCACCACCGATCTGGTGATGTGCTGCTTCCGCAAGAAGCCGTTTGAAGAAATGATGGCCAGTACCCCGCACATTGCCCAGCGGCTGCTGGAAATGACGCTTGATGAACTGGATGCCGCGCGGGAATGGATGCTGCTTCTGGGCCGCAAGACGGCGCGCGAAAAGATCGCCAGCCTGCTGTCGATCATCGCGCGGCGAGATGTTGGGCTGAAGAAGGGCCCGGCTCAGGGATCTATCGTGTTCGATCTGCCGCTGACGCGTGAAGAAATGGCCGATTACCTTGGCCTGACGCTGGAAACCGTCAGCCGTCAGATCAGCGCGCTGAAAAAGGATGGCGTGATCGAGCTGGAAGGCAAGCGCCACATCATCGTGCCCAACTTCGACGCGCTGGTTGAACAGGCTGGCGATGACAATGATGGCGGCTTTCTGGTCTGACCCCGATTTGCCGGCTCTATGGAAAGGGGCGCCCGGTGGGACCGGGCGCCTTTTGCCTTGGTCGGTGGCCTTGGCCCCTTAATGCGCCATCAGAACCGGCACTTCGGCCTGTTCCATCATGTTGCGCGTCGCCCCGCCCAGAATCGCCTCGCGGAAGCGCGAATGGCCATAGGCACCCATCACCAGAAGATCGGCAGCACTGTCGCGGATGTGGCGCGCCAGCACATCCGATACTCGCGGCAGGGTCTTTGCCAGAACCGTAACCTCGGCCTTGACGCCATGCCGCACCAGCATCTGACACAGCAGCCCCCCCGGATCAGACCGCTCCGGCCCGTGGCTGGGCGGATCGATCACCGTGATATCAACCAGATCGGCCGATTTCAGGAAGGGCATCGCACGGCGGACGGCGGCCAATGCCTCGCGCCCCTGATTCCAGGCAATCACCACCCGCTTGGGTGTGGCAGAGGGCAGCCCGTGTTCGGGCAGAACCAGAACCGGCGCCTGACCTTCAAACAGGGCCGCCTCGATCACTGCTTCCGCCTCGGCGCCACGGTCCTTGCCATAGGGGCGCGGCAACACCACCAGATCGGCAAAGCGCGCCCGCTGGGCCACCAGATCGCTAAGGGCGCCCAATTGCGCTACCGCCGCTTCCGTGGCGCCCCGCAGAGGCATGGATTCCGCTGCGATGGCCGCCTTTGCGGCAGATTCTAGCGCGCGGGCGTCGGCTTCGGCCTGTGCCAGGGCAACCTGCATCATCACCGCGCCAGACCCGACATAGGAATAGCCGACCTGCGTGCGATCGACCCCAAGGGCCAGCACATCAAGATGACTGTCGTTTTCGATACAGATCTTTGCCGCGGCCGAAATCGCCAGCGCAACCTGCGCTTCACTCGTCGCAACCGTAAACACTGATTTATAGGCCATGGATGCCTCCTTGGTTTGAATGAATGGACGATAGCTGTGGCGCAATGACGCTGCCTTGATATCGGTCAATGCAAGAGGCCGGTTTCCTTGACATGGATCAATGCCCCCTTCGCCGCAGTGCCGCACAAGCGGAACAGTCGAAAAGTGTGCGGACGGTCCCCGAGTCGAATCGGTGGCCGACACCGCCATAGGACGAAGGGACGCAAAATGTGGGATTACGTTAAACTGGTCGTGCTTGGCCTGGTTGCGGTCTTTGCCGCAATCGCCGCCAACTATGCCCATGATCTGGCCTATCTGGTCAACGCGATCGTGGTCATGATCGCAGCGGCCATCACCTTTCTGGTGGTGCTGCGCGGTGTGGGCGAGCCGAAGACGGTCAATCAGAACGAATATATGGATGGTGTGGTGCGCGCAGGCGTGATCGCCACAACCTTCTGGGGCGCCGTGGGCTTTCTGGTGGGGGTGGTCATCGCTACCCAGCTTGCCTTTCCGTCGCTGAATTTTGAAGCCTTGCAGGGCATCGGCAACTTTGGCCGGCTGCGCCCGCTGCACACCAGTGCCGTGATCTTTGCCTTTGGCGGCAACGCACTGATCATGTCGACCTTCTATATCGTGCAGCGGACCACCGCCGCCCGGCTTTGGGGCGGCAATCTGGCATGGTTCGTGTTCTGGGGCTGGCAGTTGATGATCGTTCTGGCGGCCACGTCCTACGTTCTGGGCGGCACGCAATCGAAGGAATACGCCGAAACGGTGTGGTACATCGACTGGTGGATCGTGGTGGTCTGGGTTTCGTTCCTGGCCGTGTTCATGGGCACGATCTTCAAGCGCAAGGAACCCCACATCTATGTGGCCAACTGGTTCCTGCTGTCGTTCATCGTGACCATCGCCATGCTGCACCTTGTGAACAACATGGCCATCCCGGTGTCGATCTTCAGTTCGCAATCCGTGCAGCTCACCTCGGGCGTGCAGGATGCGATGATCCAGTGGTGGTATGGCCACAACGCGGTGGGTTTCTTCCTGACCGCCGGCTTCCTTGGGATGATGTACTACTTCGTGCCGAAGCAGGCCGAACGCCCGGTCTACAGCTACAAGCTGTCGATCATCCACTTCTGGGCGCTGATCTTCCTGTATATCTGGGCCGGTCCGCACCACCTGCATTATACCGCGCTGCCTGACTGGGCCTCGACCCTTGGCATGGTGTTCTCGATCATCCTGTGGATGCCGTTTTGGGGGGGCATGATCAACGGCCTGATGACGTTGTCGGGCGCGTGGGACAAGCTGCGCACCGACCCGATCATCCGCATGATGGTGGTTTCGGTCGGCTTCTACGGCATGTCGACCTTCGAAGGCCCGATGATGTCGATCCGCGCAGTGAACTCGCTGTCGCACTACACTGACTGGACCATCGGTCATGTGCATTCCGGTGCGCTGGGCTGGAACGGCATGATCACCTTTGGCGCGCTTTACTTCCTGGTGCCGCGTCTGTGGGCGCGTGAGCGGCTGTATTCGCTCTCGTTGGTCAGCTGGCACTTCTGGCTC
>JALQTL010000329.1 GCA_023260935.1 Paracoccaceae bacterium | reverse complement strand
TGGTCGTATTTCCGGCCCTTGCGCGGCCTTGCCTGGGCATGTGCGGCGCTGATGTTCATGTGGTCATGTCCTGCTCCCCTTTGCGCAGTTTAAACTGATTGGTTCAGTTTCGACAAGCAATCTGCGGACGCAGGCCCTCTTGCCGAGGGGGATTTGAGCGAATAGGTTAGAATTATTCTAACATATTGGGGAATCGATGCATGCCATTCCTGTCGCAACGCCGCCGCTTTCGTGATCTGTCCGAGCAGGAGGTTCTGGCGCTGGCCATCTCGTCCGAGGAGGATGATGCCCGCATCTATCGCAGCTATGCCGAAAGGCTTCGCACGGACTATGCCGCCTCTGCCGCCGTCTTCGATGGCATGGCGGCCGAGGAGGATACCCACCGCCAGCGCCTGATCGATCTGCATCGCGCCCGCTTTGGCGAGGTGATCCCCCTTATCAGGCGTGAACATGTGGCGGGTTTCTACGCCCGAAAGCCGATCTGGCTGGTCGAGAATTTGCCGCTGGAAACCATCCGCGGCGAGGCCGAGGCTATGGAACATCAGGCCGAAGCGTTCTACTTGCGGGCAGCGCAGGCCACATCGGATGCCTCGACCCGCAAGCTTCTGGGCGATCTGGCGGCCGCCGAGGCCGGGCATAAACGGCGGGCCGATGATCTGGTGGCAACCCATGTGGACGAATCCGCCGAAGAGGAAGAGGCCCGCGCGGCCAAGCGCCAGTTCATCCTGACATGGGTGCAGCCAGGGCTTGCAGGGCTGATGGATGGCTCTGTCTCGACCCTTGCGCCGATCTTTGCCACGGCCTTTGCAACGCAAGATACCTGGACGACCTTTCTGGTCGGCACCGCAGCCAGCGTGGGGGCGGGCATTTCCATGGGCTTTACCGAAGCCGCCCATGATGACGGCGTTCTGTCAGGGCGGGGTAGCCCGCTGAAGCGGGGGCTGGCCAGCGGGGTGATGACGACCGTGGGCGGCATGGGCCATGCCTTGCCCTATCTGATCCCCGATTTCTGGACGGCGACGACCATCGCGATGATCGTGGTGTTTGTCGAACTCTGGGCCATTGCCTGGATTCAGAACCGCTTCATGGAAACGCCCTTTGTGCGCGCCGCCTTGCAAGTGGTTCTGGGGGGTGCTTTGGTCTTTGCGGCGGGGGCATTCATCGGAGGCGGCTGACATGTATCGCAAGGGTGAGGTGCGCTATGAACCGCTGGCCTTGCCCGACCGTGTGCAGCTTGCGCCAGAAGATGCCTTGCGTGCGGCCGAAGCCTTTCGCGATTACATGAAGCGCCGCCATTCGGTGCGCCAGTACAGTGACCGCCCCGTGCCCGAGGCGGTGATTGCGGCCTGTATTGCCGCCGCCGGTTCGGCGCCTTCGGGTGCCAACCACCAGCCATGGCATTTCGCGGCGATTGCCGACCCGGGCATGAAGGCCCGCATCCGGCAGGCGGCCGAGGAGGAGGAGCGGGCCTTTTACGCCGGCGGGGCGGGGGATGAATGGCTTGCCGCGCTGGAACCCATCGGCACTGGCGTTGAAAAGCCGCATCTGACCATGGCGCCCTGGCTGATCGTGGTCTTTGCGCAGCGCTATGGGCTGACGGCCGAAGGCGAACGCTACAAGAACTATTATGTTCCTGAAAGCGTGGGCATCGCCACCGGCTTTCTGATCGCGGCCATCCACCATGCCGGGCTGGTCTGTCTGGAACATACCCCCAATCCGATGAAATTCCTGCCTGAACTCTGCCGCCGGCCGGCGCATGAAAAGGCCGTGATGATCCTGCCCGTGGGCTATCCGGCCGAGGATGCCACGGTTCCGGCCGTGGCCAAACGCAAGAAACCGCTGGCCGAGATCATGAGCCTTTTCCGGTAGGGGAGGGAAGAAAAGGGCTCTGACCCTTGCCGCCTGTGGCGGCCAGGCCCGGGAATTTTTCAGAAAAGGGAAAGGACTCAGGCCCCGAAATGGGCCGTCCCACGCTGCGCGGCAAGGTCCAACTGCTTTTGCCGCTCGCGGAAGCGCGCACGATCGGCCGGGGTGTATTCATCCCGACAGGCCGGACAGCAGACGCCCTTTTCATAGGCGGGGTCCGCGCGGTCAGCCGGGGTCACCGGGCGGCGGCAGGCCCCGCAGCTTTCGTTCTGGCCGGGAACAAGCCCGTGGCCCACCGAAACCCGGGCATCAAAGACAAAGCATTCGCCCTGCCACAGGCTTTCGTCCTGAGGCACGGTTTCAAGATACTTCAGGATGCCGCCCTTGAGGTGATAGACCTGATCGATGCCTTGGCTAAGCAGATAATTCGTCGATTTCTCGCAGCGGATTCCGCCGGTGCAGAACATCGCGACGCGCTTGTTGTGGAACCGGTCGCGGTTCTGTTGCCACCATGCGGGAAAGTCGCGGAAGGACCGGGTGCCCGGGTCGACCGCGCCGTCAAAGGTGCCGATCGCCACCTCATAAGCATTGCGGGTATCAATCACCGCCACATCGGGCGCACTGATCAGGGCGTTCCAGTCCTCGGGCTGGACGTAGTGGCCCACACGGGCCCGGGGATCGACATCGGGCACGCCCATGGTGACGATCTCGCGCTTCAGCCGCACCTTCATGCGTCCGAAAGGCATGGTTTCGGCAAAGCTTTCCTTCCATTCCAGATCGGTGCAGCCGGGCAGGGTGCGGACATGGGCCAGCACGGCATCAATGCCCTCGCGCGGGCCGGCGATGGTGCCGTTGATGCCTTCGCTTGCAAGAAGCAACGACCCCTTTACCCCGTGCCGGTTGCACAGGGCCAGAAGCGGGCCGCGCAGCGCGGCCGGATCGGGAAAGCGGGCAAAGTGGTAAAGCGCGGCTATGGTCTGCATCCCTGCCCCATGCCGTGACTGCGGCCGGATTTCAAGCGCCTTGCTTGACGCAGGCCTCTTTCGCCGCTTACCCAGAACCCAAGCGGAGAAGGAGATGCCGATGCGCCCGCAATCCGAAGCCCTTGTGGTGATCGATGTCCAGAATGATTTCTGCCCGGGTGGCGCGCTGGCCGTGGCCGATGGCGATGCCATTCTGCCCCGGATCAACGGCCTGATGACAGAATTCGCCACCGTGGTGCTGACGCAGGACTGGCATCCGGCCGATCATGCGTCTTTCGCCGACAACCACCCCGGCGCCGCACCCTTCAGCCTGACGCAGATGCCTTATGGCCCGCAGGTTCTGTGGCCGCGGCATTGCGTGCAGGGAACGGTCGGGGCAGCGTTTCACCCTGGGCTGAATACCGATCCGGCGCAGGTGATCATTCGCAAGGGCTTTCGCCCCCAGATCGACAGCTATTCCGCGTTTTTCGAGAATGACCGCCAGACTCCGACCGGGCTGGAGGGGTTCCTGCGCTCTCGCGGGGTTACGGCGCTGACTCTGGTGGGGCTGGCAACGGATTACTGCGTGGCCTATTCGGCCCTGGATGCGGCACGTCTGGGCTTTGGCGCAACTGTCCTGATGGGGGCCTGCCGGGCGATTGACCTGAACGGGTCACTGGCAGAGGCAGAGGCACGGATGGCCGCCGCGGGTGTGGTGATGGCGGGCTGACAGCGCGCGGCGGCACACCCACAGTATCTGTGGGGCGGGATGCCCGCCCTTTGCGGAACTTGCGCGCATGCCCTTGCGCCGGCCTGCCCGGATGGGGCACCAAAGGGCCTTCGGAGGATCCAAACCATGGTCGACATCGCTACCCGCGTCTATAACCACAAGTGGAAGATCGACCCGATCGTCCGGTCGCTGATCGACACGGATTTCTACAAGCTGCTGATGTGCCAGTCGATCTTTCGAAACCGGCCAGACACCAACGTGACCTTCAGCCTGATCAACCGGACAAAGCGCATCCGGCTGGCCGAACTGATCGACGAAGGTGAACTGCGCGAACAACTGGATCACATCCGCAGCCTGCGCCTGTCGCGCGGGGAAAGCACTTGGCTGCGTGGGAATACCTTTTACGGCAAGCGCCAGATGTTCCGCCCGGATTTCATGGAATGGTTCGAAGGCCTGCGCCTGCCGCCCTATCATCTGGAAAAGCATGATGGCCAGTATGAGCTGACCTTTGAAGGTAAATGGCCCGAGGCAATGCTGTGGGAAATTCCCGCCCTCGCGGTCTTGATGGAACTGCGCTCGCGCGCGGTGACAAAGGATATGGGGCGGTTCGAATTGCAGGTGCTCTATGCCCGGGCCATGACCAAGCTCTGGGAAAAGGTGGAACGCTTGCGCCAGATCGACGGGCTGAAGATCGCCGATTTCGGTACAAGGCGCCGGCATTCCTTTCTGTGGCAGGATTGGGCCGTGCAGGCGCTGGGTGAAGGGCTTGGGCCGAAATTCATCGGCACCTCGAACTGCCTGATCGCCATGCGCCGCGAGGTCGAGGCGATTGGCACCAATGCCCATGAACTGCCCATGGTCTATTCCGCCCTTGCCCGGACCGATGAGGAACTGGCCCAGGCCCCCTATCAGGTTCTGGCCGACTGGCATGAGGAGCATGACGGCAACCTGCGCATCATCCTGCCCGATACCTATGGCACCGAGGGCTTTCTTGCCCGCGCCCCGGACTGGCTGGCAAGCTGGACGGGCATCCGCATCGATTCCGGCGATCCGGCCGTTGGGGCGGAAACGGCCATCCGCTGGTGGCAGGCAAAGGGCGAAGATCCCCGGCAGAAACTGGTGATCTTTTCCGACGGGCTGGATGTGGAAAAGATCGAGGAACTGCACCGCACCTTTGTGGGGCGGGTCAAGGTTTCCTTTGGCTGGGGCACCATGCTGACCAATGATTTCCGCGGGCTGGCGCGCGGCGATGCGCTGGCCCCGTTCAGCATTGTCTGCAAGGCGGTCAGTGCCGATGGCCGGCCTACGGTGAAACTGTCAGACAACCCGAACAAGGCCATGGGCCCGGCGGACGAGATTGCCCGCTACAAGCGCGTTTTCGGGGTGGGCGAACAGGTCGCGCAGGACGTGGTGGTCTAGGCCCCGCCGGCGTCAGACCCCCATGCAGGCTTTCGCGAACATAACCGCGCGGGCAATGTGGCTGCGGTGGATCGGGCTGTCGGGTGGCAGCCGGGGGGCGGCCCAGCCGACCGAGGCCAGCGTCCGCGCAAGGGTGAAGGCATCCACCTCTGCCGGATCAATCGGCAGGACGGAACCATAGCCTTCGATCAGTGCCGCGCGGATCTGCGGATAGGCCGGTTCATAAAGGCACTGCGACAGCACGGTTCCCAGATCATACCAAAGATGGCCAAAGCCGCTGTCATCGAAATCGATCAGTGACAGGTGGCCTTGATGCACGAAGACGTTTTCGCGCAGCACATCGGCATGGACAAGGCCGCAGGGCGATGCCGAAGCCGCCAGTCGCCGGGAAAGCCAGCCACGCGCGGCCTGCAACAGGGCGGCATCTTCCGCGGTCAGGGCCGGATGTTCCCAGAACCGCCCCCAGAACGGGTGGTCGCCGACCAGGCCGTCATGCCCCCAGTCCGGCCGGGCGAACCCCTCTGGCAGGGCCAGCGTCGCCGTGGCCTCATGCACCCGTGCCAGCAGTGCGCCCAGATCGTGGTGCAGTCGGGCCTGATCTTTCGCCGTGCCGGGAAGCGGAACCCCGGCCGCCCCGATCGGGCTGCCCTCTACCCAGGTCACGACAGAGGCCAGCCGTCCTCCGGACAGGCGGGCCAGATCCCCGCCCGCAAGGGGGGGCAGCGGGCGCGGCACGGGCAGGCCCCGGTCGGCCAGCGCAGCGCACCACCACAGTTCCGACCGGATCGCCTGGGCCGATTGATAACCCGGCCGGTGCAGGCGCAACGCCGCCCGGCCAAAGGGCCCGTCGATCTGATAGACCTCATTCTCGCGCAGGGTCAGGGGGCGTGCGATGCGGGCGCCCCAAAGGGCCGCGGCTTCTGTCGCCTCGGTCATCGCTTGTCCAGCGCCTGTTGCAGCGCATCGGCCAGCAGGTCGGCATGTTCGGGACCAAAGGGCATTGGCGGGCGCATCTTCAGCGTGGCGCCATTCCGCCCGATCCGGTTCAAGAGGAAACCGGCGGCGACCATATCTTCCACCAGATCGGCCACGAATTCGCCGGCGCCATCGCCCGCGAATTCCACCCCGAAGAACAGCCCCGCCGCGCGCACATCGGCAATCCGGCCGTGGCGCAGCGCGCGCAGCCGTTCCATCAGATAGGCCGAGGTTTGGGCAGCACGGGCCTGTAACCCCTCTTCCTCGATCACATCCAGCGTGGCAAGGCAGGCCGCGGCCGAAACCGGGTTGCCGCCGAAGGTGTTGAAATAGCCGAAAGCATCGCGAAAGGCCGCCATCACATCGGGCCGGGCAAGGCAGGCCGCCACCGGATGGCCGTTTGCCATGGGCTTGCCCACGGTCACCACATCGGGCGCGAACCCAAGGGCGTCATGGCCCCAGAAATGGCTGCCCACACGGCCAAAGCCGGGCTGCACTTCGTCACACAGGATCAGCCCGCCGGCCTTGCGCACCACGGCAACCGTCGGGCCCAGAAATCCGGGTTCGGGGGCAAGCAGGCCTTCGTTTGCAAAGACCGGGCACAGCATGATGGCGGAAAAACCAAAGCCCTCGGCCTGCAATTCGGCAATGGCGCGGGCGACGTTATCGGCAAAGGTCTGTGCCTGCGCGGCCCGGCTGCCACCCAGCGGATGCAGCGCTTCGGGCGCGGGCACCAGCCGCACATTCGGTGCGCGCCCCCCGATGGGCGGCCTGCGCGTGGAAAGCTGGCTGACCGCGGCGGTATTGCCGTGATAGGTATTGTCGGTCGCGATGATGCCGGTCTTGCCGGTCACCGCCTGCGCCATGCGCAGCGCCAGATCATTCGCCTCTGACCCGGTGCAGACCATGATGGCCTGCGAAATGCCATGGTCCAGCGTGGCGGTCAGCCGCTCGATATAGTCCAGCACCAGATCGTGATGATACCGGGTATGGGTGTTCAGCGTGGCCGCCTGCGCGCAGATCGCCTGCACCACACGCGGGTGGCAATGGCCCACATGCGCCACGTTGTTGTAGCAATCCAGATAGCGCTTGCCATCCTTGTCCCACAGCCAGACCCCATCCCCGCGCTGGATGTGAACCGGAGAACGGTAGAAGGTGGGCACGTTCGGCCCCATCAGGCGGGCGCGGCGTTCGGCAACAGTTTCGGTCATTCTTCGGTGTCCACCTTGCCGCGCGCGGCCTTTACCTCGCCACGGATTCCCTTGGCCTTCAACCGCCGCAACTGGCTGCCAAAGGTTGGCTTCGTGGCAATCCGGCGTTTCGGGGCGATCAGCGCCTGCCGCACCAGATCGGCCAGACGTTCGCGTGCCAGATCGCGGTTGCGGGCCTGACTGCGGGTTTCCTCGGCCCGGATGACGATGGCGCCGTCGGTTGTCCAGCGCCGGCCTGCCAGCCGTTTCAGCCGCGCCTTCACCGCCGGGCCCAGATGGGGCGAGCGTTCGGCTTCGAACCGCAGTTCCACTGCGGTTTCAACCTTGTTCACGTTCTGCCCGCCCGGTCCTTGCGAGCGTGTGAACGTCTCGACCAGTTCCCAATCGGCAAGGCTGAGGGTATCGGTAATGCGCAGCATGGCCAGAGGTTAGGCGAAAGCACGGGGCGCGAAAAGGGGCGCCGTATGTCACAGGTCAAGGTCGACCCAGACCGGCCAGTGTCGCACGCCCGGCGGCCGTTCCATGCGTCCGGTGGCCAGCACCTTCAACCCGGCGGCGGGCAGGATATAGGATGCCCGCAAAGGACCGATGCTGCGGCCGAAATCTACCGTGTCGTCCGGCAGCAGGTCTTGCAGGCGCGGGTCGGCCAGAAGGGCGCGGATCGCCGCACTGTCGCCATCGCCCTTGTCGGGATCGGCATTCGCCTGCCCCAGAAGCACAAAGGCAGGGGCAGGGGGCGCGAAAGGCAGCGCGCCGTCAAGATATGCCGTCCAGAACAAGGTTTCATCGTGGTTGCGCCGGCCGTTCTCATCCGCCTCACTGTCAAAGGCGGGGGTTGTTGCATGCCATGTCAGCAGATCCAGCGCCTGACCGTCGGCCAGCAGCAGGCCTGTTCGGTAATGTCCGCGTGATGAAAGCGGCAGCGGCGGGGCAAGTGGGGCATAGGCGGCCGGCATCCGGTTGCCGGGCAGATCGCGCCAGGCAAAGCCGGTGAAATCATCTTCTGCCCCCGGGCGAAAGCCAAGCCGCGACAGCACGGCCATACCGCCCTGCCCGGGGAAAAAGCCGAAGGCCAGCGCATCGGCGGGGCCGTCGCTGCGCCCGTCACCATCCAGATCGGCGCCACTGGGCACGCCGGTGTTGGGCCGGAGCGCCCGCAGATGCGGATAGGGCCGGGGCAGGCCTGCGTTCAGCGCGGAAAGCGCCGCCCCGGTGGCGTCGAAATCCACCCCAGACAGCACCAGCACATCGGCATCAACTTCGGCAATCAGTTGGCGGGCGGTGTCGATATCGTCGATCCCGCCCTTCAGCGCATCGCGCAGTAGAAGGCCCGGGCCCTGACGCTCCAGCTCGGTGTTCCAGAAAGCCACGCGTAGCCTTTCGGCCATGGCAGGGGCGGCGCTGCCGGGGACCAGCAGCGCCACAAGGGTCAGAACAAGGGTCAGACGGGCGCGAATGACCGGTCCTTGCCGGGGTTGCGCGCCTTGCGCATGTCGCGGATCATGTCGGCGATCCGGCCCATGGCGATGCCGCGCATGAACAGGCTGGCCGGCAGGAAGGCCCATGTCGTCATCGTCCAGATCAGGGTCTGCGGAGAGGTCATGCTGATCGGGTTCAGCCCCGAGGTGTTCAGGCTGATCACGAAGGGGATTACGAAGGGCAGCAGGAAGCCAAGCCCGATATTGACCCTTGCATCGCGTTCCAGGCGCGCGACCACATCCCCCCCCGCCGAGGGGTTGAAGGTGGGCAGGTTTGTCCAGACGTTGAACGGACGGTCCCGCAGTGGCCATGTGCCCGCCTTGATCAGGATGACAAAGATGCACAGGGAAAACAGCGAGGTCAGATAGGCCAGCCCTGCGGCATCGCGCACCGCCTCGATCTGCTCGGCCGAAGCGTCTTGGGACAGCATCAGCGTGGCAAGGCGCACGGGCGAATAGGGGAAATCCATTGCCTGCCCGATCAGGCGGCCAAAGGCATGGGCGAATTCGGTGATGGTGCTGGGCTCCATCCGGCCGCGTTCGATCAGGCTTAGCCCCAGAACGGTGGCGAACAACATGATGAAACGCACCCGGTTCAGGGGCGGGGCATCGCGAAACTCGATCACGGTGGGGAATTCGGATTTGTATTCCACAAAGGCAAGGGCGGCCGCAAACAGGGCAATCAGCGCCACAACCTGCTGTGTGTCTGTCGAAACTCCTGGCAGTAGCACAGACGGCGTGGCAACCACCACGACCACCAGTAGTGCCCGCACCAAGGCCCCTGCGAACCCTTCGATCACTGCCGATCCACCTTCCGTCCGGTCGGTCCCCGTGCTTTGCGGGGGCCTTGTTCCGTGATTTCCGCCCCATTTGTGGCGGGCTGCCTCAATCTTGCCCAATTTGTGCCTTCTTTCGTCTGGCCTCGCAATCCTCTGATATTCTTTGATTTAGATTTGTGGCCGTTTCGCGGAAACACTGTCGCCCGAATGCATCAACTTTTAGTCAAGAAAAAGGCCGCCCCGAAGGGCGGCTCAAGATGTTGTGTCTGCTGGGTTTTCAGGCCCAAGGACGCAGGGCTGCGGCCTTTTTCTCGAAATTGTCGATTGATGCCGATTTTTCCAAAGTAAGCCCGATATCATCCAGACCGTTCATCAGGCAATGCTTGCGGAACGGGTCCAGATCGAAGCTGAAGCTTTGCCCGTCCGAGGTTGTGACGGTCTGCGCGGCCAGATCGATGGACATGCGGGCATTGGCGCCCTTGCGGGCGTCGGCCATCAGGATGTCCACCACGTCTTGCGGCATCACGATTGGCAGGATGCCGTTCTTGAAGCAGTTGTTATAGAAGATGTCGGCGAAGCTGGTGGAAATCACGCAGCGGATGCCGAAATCCAGCAGCGCCCAAGGGGCATGTTCGCGTGACGATCCGCAGCCGAAATTGTCGCCCGCAACAAGGATCTCGGCATTGCGATAGGCGGGCTGGTTCAGGACGAAATCGGGAATTTCCTTGCCGTCCTGAGTGAAGCGCATTTCGTCAAACAGGTTCTTGCCCAGACCGGAACGCTGGATGGTCTTCAGGAACTGCTTGGGGATGATCATGTCTGTGTCGATATTGACCAACGGCATGGGGGCCGCGATGCCGGTCAGGGTGGTGAACTTTTCCATCACATGGTCCTTGAGGATGTTGGCGGGCAGGGCTTGGCTAAGCCGCTGGCGCTGTTAAGGTTCCGCGACCCGAACGGATCGCGATGCTTTGATGTTCCAGCCGATTGACCTTGATCTTCTGCAAGCCTGCACTTTTGCCAGATGGTCGCCCACCATCGGCGACCCGACGCCGGCCGGCTGGCTGACGGTGGGGGCCTATGCCCTGTGCGCCCTTCTGGCCCTGCTGGTGCTGCGCCGCCGGTGTGGCGGGTCGGCGCGCGCGCAGGCCTTCTGGCTGTTCCTGTGCCTTGCCATGGCCTTTCTGGCCGTGAACAAGCAACTGGACCTGCAATCCCTGCTTACGGCCACGGGCCGCTGCATTTCCCGCCAGCAAGGCTGGTACGAAGACCGCCGCGCCTTTCAGCGCGTGTTCATCGAGGCGTTGCTTGGCCTGATCGTCCTGATTCTGGCCGCCAGCCTGTACTGGATGCGCCGCGACCTGCGCCGCAACGGCCTGGCCCTTCTGGGCCTTGTCGCCGTGGCAGGTTTTGTCGCGGTCAGGGCTGTCGGGTTTCATCATTTCGACGAGGTCATCAATCTTCGGGTCAGGGATATCCGGTTCAACGTGATCTTCGAACTGGCTGGTCTGGTGATGATCGCGGTCAACGCGCTGGTTCTGCTGTGGCGTCCGGCGCCGCGCGGTCGTTAGAACGCGCAGCGCCGGGCCAGGCCGACATCAGACGGTTTCGCCCATCATCTCGCGCACATCGGTCAGGTGGCCGGTGATGGCCGCCGCCGCCGCCATTGCGGGCGACATCAGATGCGTGCGCCCGCCGCGACCCTGACGGCCCTCGAAATTGCGGTTCGAGGTCGCGGCACAGCGTTCGCCGGGCGACAGCTGGTCGGGGTTCATGGCAAGGCACATGGAGCAGCCGGCAAGGCGCCATTCGAAGCCGGCGTCGATGAAGATCTGTGCCAGCCCTTCCTCTTCCGCCTGCGCGCGCACAAGGCCCGAGCCGGGTACGACCATGGCCCGCTTCACCGCGATCTTCTTGCCCTTCAGGATGGCGGCTGCCGCCCGCAGGTCTTCGATCCGGCCGTTGGTGCAAGACCCGATGAAGACCGTATCGATCTTGATGTCGGTCAGCTTCATGCCCGGGGTCAGGCCCATGTAGTCAAGGCTGCGCTGCGCCGCCTCGACCTTGCCGCCGGTAAAGTCGGACGGGCTCGGCACCGTGCCGGTGATCGGCAGCACGTCCTCGGGGCTGGTGCCCCATGTCACGACAGGGGCGATATCTTCGCCGCGGATCGTCACGACCTTGTCGAAATGCGCGCCTTCATCAGTGTAAAGCGTCTTCCAATAGGCAAGGGCGGCTTCCCACTTCGCGCCCTTGGGCGCATGGGGGCGGCCCATGCAATAGGCAAAGGTCTTTTCATCGGGCGCGATCAGCCCGGCGCGGGCGCCGCCTTCGATGGCCATGTTGCACACAGTCATCCGGCCTTCCATGGAAAGCTCGCGGATCGCCTGGCCGCAATATTCGATGACATAGCCGGTGCCGCCCGCCGTGCCGGTGGCGCCGATCACCGAAAGCGTGATGTCCTTGGCCGTGACGCCCGGGCGCAGCGACCCGGTGATCTCGACCTTCATGTTTTTCGACTTCTTCTGGATCAGGGTCTGGGTGGCCAGCACATGTTCTACCTCGGACGTGCCGATGCCATGGGCCAGCGACCCAAAGGCACCATGCGTGGCAGTGTGGCTGTCACCGCAAACCACGGTCATACCAGGCAGCGTCCAGCCTTGTTCGGGGCCGACGATATGGACGATGCCCTGGCGGACATCAGACACCGGATAGTAGTTGATGCCGAAATCCTTGGCGTTCTTGTCCAGCGCCGCCACCTGAATGCGGCTGTCTTCGGTCATCGTCGCGGCATTGGCGCGGTCCAGCGTGGTGGGCACGTTGTGATCCGGCACGGCGATGGTCTTTTCCGGGGCGCGCACCTTGCGGCCGCTCATCCTCAGGCCTTCGAAAGCCTGCGGGCTGGTCACTTCGTGCACCAGATGGCGGTCGATATAAAGAAGACAGGTGCCGTCTTCGGCTTCGTGGACAACGTGGTCGTCCCAGATCTTGTCATAGAGTGTGCGAGGAGCCATGGCTCTTACCTGTTCATTGGGGATGGCTTTGGGGAAGGTCGTCTTCTGAGGCGGCAAGACGGACGCCTGCGCGCCCGCCGCATCAAAGGCGGGAAAGGATGTTGCGGGTCATGCCGAAAAAGCGGGCGGGCAGCCGCGCGTGATCGGTGATGTTGAAATAGATGAAACCCTGCATGCCGCTTCGTATACGCCCGAATCCGCCTTCAGGCAAGCGATCCGCCCGGCACGGCCGGGGGGGGGGGGACTCGGCGGGTGGCGCCCGCGAAGGCCTGCCTCTTTCATCCTTGCCAGCCATCAATCGGGGCCGGCGCGAACTGGCCCTGTCCCATCAAGGCTTGCGGAACACGGGAATAGGCGCTATGGCCCCTGCCTTTCCCGCTTTTGTTGAGATTGCCCGGCTTGGGTGCTAGTCTGACAAACGGAACCCGGCGTCGGGGTATGGGGCGACGTGCAAGCTGGAGGACGATGTCCTGTCTCACTCTGATCCTGCGACCGGTCTTCCGGTCGGACCTCGCGAAAGCCTGCGGGCCGGACGCGTGACGCAACCTGAATACACCTCGGAACAAGTTCTCGCTGCGGTTCTTGCCTCGGTGGATGATGACAAGGCCGAAGAGATCGTTCAGATCGATTTGCGCGGCCGGTCTGATGTGGCCGATTACATGGTGATCTGCTCGGGCCGCTCATCGCGTCAGGTGGCTGCCATTTCCGAAAAGCTTGCACAGCGCCTGAAGGATGCTTTCGGGATCGTGGCCAAGATGGAAGGCAAGGAAACCGGCGATTGGGTGCTGATCGATTCGGGTGATGTCATCGTGCATGTGTTCCGCCCGGAAGTGCGTGATTTCTATCAGCTTGAAAAGATGTGGTTGCCGGCGGGCGAGGCCGCGCGCAGCCAGAAGGCCTGATGCGGGTTCATATCTGTGCGGTGGGGCGGCTTCGGTCGGGCCCCGAACGCGACCTTGTAGACGACTATCTTCAGCGTTTTGACCGGACGGGGCGGGCCCTGTTCCTGGGCCCCACGACCGAACATGAGGTCGAGGACAAGAAGAACGCAGGCATGGCCGCCGAGGCCGATCTGCTGAGCCGGGCAATGCCGCCATCCGCCGTGGTGGTGACGCTGGATGAGCGTGGCAAACTTTTGTCCAGCCCGGAATTCGCCGCGATGCTGGCGCGCTGGCGTGATGATGGGCGTCAGGATCTGGCCTTTGTCATTGGCGGTGCCGATGGGATCGACCCGGCCTTGCGCGCCCGGGCGGATGCGTCGGTCAGTCTGGGGGCGATGGTCTGGCCGCATATGCTGGTGCGGGTGATGCTAGCCGAACAGCTGTATCGCGCGGCCAGCATTCTGGCGGGGCTGCCCTATCACCGGGCCTGAAGGCTGGTAAAGAAGGGGGGCTGTCTGCCCCCCACGGCCTTTCGCTATGCGAAAGACCTTCCCCCCGAGGATATTTTTGAACAGATGAAGGTCAGGCGCGCGTCGCCCAGCAGTGTTGCCGTTCTGTTTCCACCGCGCAGGGGCGGACGGCGCGCAGGCGGGCCAGTGCTGCGGGCGGGTCTTCACCCGATTCGACCATCAGCCGCAGGATGGCCATGCCCGACCGGCCGCAGCCCCCCATGCAATGCACCAGAACCCTTCCGCCCCGATCCAGCACCGCGCGGACCCGGGCCCGGGTATCCGGCCAGAGGTCCGCCGTTTCCGTGTCGGGCACATCGAAGTCCGCCACCGGCAGATGCACCCAGCAAATGCCCTGCCCTGCAAGGTCTTCGGGCAGCGATGCGGCGCCGCCGATGGCCAGTTCCGCAGAGGGTGTCAGCGTCACAACAAGTTCGGGCGCCCAGTGCAGTAGGGTTGCAAGATCCTGTGCATAGGCACCGCTGCGGCCCGGCATGGGGCAGATGCCGATGTGACCGGCGCCAAGCGGCAGGCTGGAAATGGTGAATGGCAACCGCATCTCCCTTCTGGTGGACGTTCCTCGCGCTTGGCCCTAGTGTCTGCGGCAACGGGTCCGGTTGGAAGGGAAGATGTCGGAAACCTCTGAAAAAGCCTATCAGGTGCTGGCGCGGAAATACCGGCCGGCAACCTTTGCCGACCTGATCGGGCAGGAGGCCATGGTCAGGACGCTGAAGAATGCCTTTGCGGCTGACCGGATTGCCCATGCCTTCGTGATGACGGGCGTGCGCGGGGTGGGCAAGACGACCACCGCCCGGATCATCGCCAAGGGGCTGAACTGTATCGGCCCCGATGGCACAGGGGGCCCAACGACAGAACCTTGCGGGCAGTGCGAACCCTGCCGCGCCATCGCCGAAGGCCGGCATGTGGATGTGATGGAGATGGACGCCGCCAGCCGAACCGGCGTGGGCGATATCCGCGAGATCATCGATTCCGTCCATTACCGGGCGGCAAGCGCGCGCTACAAGATCTATATCATCGACGAAGTGCACATG
>JALQTL010000304.1 GCA_023260935.1 Paracoccaceae bacterium | reverse complement strand
CCAGCGCGGATTTGCCGGGAAACTTCGGGTGTGGGTCCACCGGGATGCCGCGGCCGTTGTCGCGGATGGTGATGGCGTTGCCTTCGTGCAGTTCCACTTCGATCCGAGTGGCGTGGCCGGCCACGGCCTCGTCCATCGAGTTGTCAAGGATTTCGGCCACCATGTGATGCAGCGCGCGTTCATCGGTGCCGCCGATATACATGCCGGGGCGTTTGCGGACGGGTTCCAGCCCCTCCAGCACCTCGATGCTGCTGGCGTCATAGGTGCCGGCGGCGGCGGAAAGCAGGTCATTGGCCATGGTGCTTTGGTCTTTGCTTGTTCTGGATCGCTGCCATTAGATCATTCTTGCGCAGTCGGGCGCAAGATGTAGGGTTTGGCCCCCGGCGCAAGGCCGGATCACGGGACTGGATGCAAGGGAGAGATGCGATGCGGGTGTTCTTTACGGGCGGGTCGGGCAAGGCGGGAAAGCATGTCATCCCCTATCTGGTGGAGCAAGGCCACCGGGTTCTGAACTTTGACCGCGTGCCCTTGGGGGCGACGGGGTGCCACGACCTGTTGGGCGATATCACCGACGCGGGGCAGGTCTATTCCGCAATGAACGCGCATGCCGGTTATGACGAGCTGGAAACCGGGACGGGCGCGCGCCCCTTTGATGCGGTGGTGCATTTCGCCGCCGTGCCCCGGATGATGATGTGCCCCGATACCGAGACATGGCGGGTGAATGTGGTGGGCACCTATAATGTGATCGAGGCGGCGGTGAAGATGGGGGTCAGGAAGATCATCCTTGCGTCCAGCGAAACAACCTATGGCGTCTGCTTTTCCGATGGGCTGACCGACCCGCATCAGTTGCCGCTGACCGAGGAATATGACATCGACCCGATGGATACCTATGGCACCTCGAAGAAGGTGAACGAGGTGACGGGGCGCAGCTTCGCGCGCCGGTCGGGCGCCGATATCTATGCGCTGCGTATCGGCAATGTGGTGGAGCCGCATGAATATGCGACGCTGTTCCCGCAATATTTCGCCACGCCCGAGGTGCGGCGCAGGAATGCCTTCAACTATGTGGACGCGCGCGATCTGGGCCAGATCGTCGATCTGTGCCTGAAGAAGGACGGGCTGGGCTTTCAGGTCTTCAACGCCTGCAATTCGACGAATGGCATGAACATTCCCAATGCAGAGCTGCTGGCGCGGTTCTTTCCGGGGGTGCCAGTGACCCGCGCGCTGGAGCCTTGGGAAAGTCTGATGTCGAATGAAAAGGCGCGGGAAGTGCTGGGGTTCCGTGATCGGCACGACTGGCGCGCATATGTGCCGGGGCATGCCGCCGTCTGAGGCGGGCCTGGCGGGGCCAGCAAGGGGGCGCTGCCCCCTTGGCGGTTCCGAAAGACACCCACCGATCCCCGTTATTCTGGTTCGGCGTTACGCCTTGCCCAGACATCGCGAAAGGCGGGGCGGGCCTGACAGGCGGCCATCCACCGCGCGACATTCGGGTGGTTGGCCAGAAGCGGGCCATAGGCTTGCGCATAGCGCAGGCACTCTTCCACCATGATGTCGGCCACGGAAAAGCGGTCAAGCAGCCAGTCGCGGCCTTGCAGATGGGCTTCCAGCCGGTTGACGGGGCGTTTCAGACGCTCTGCCGCGATCTTCAGGACACCTTGGCCTGTGGGGGTGTCCTGCTGTTTGTCCCGGTAGACGGAAAGAACCTCGATCGCGGCGGGTTCGATGGCGGTGGCGGCCAGAAGCGCCCAGTTTTCCATCAGGCTGGCCTCGTCATCCGAGGCCGGCCCGAGGGCGCCGCCAAACTTGCGGGCGATGTGCAGGCAGATGGCAAGGCTTTCGGTCAGAAGCAGCGGGCCATCGCGCAGGGCGGGGATCTGGCCGATGGGGTTGAGGGCAAGGAATTCGGGGGTGGCGGTGTTCAGCGGCGCGCCGGGTGCCTTGGGGTCGGGCAGCCGGTAGGCCTGGATCACGGGAACATGGGTGAAGGGCACCCCGGCCTCGGCCAGAAGCCAAAGCGGGCGCAGCGCGCGGGAACGGTAGACGCCGTAGATGGTAAGCATGATGGCCCTGTGCCGGCTGATGGATCTTTGTGCCATGCTAGGGCACGGCGCGGGGGCCGCAAGGCAGAAGTGCAGGGCGGGGCGGCGGTTTTGCGGGGGTCAGGAATTCTTGCCTTGCCTGCTGGCCGATCCGGGCGCAAGCTGATGGTGCAGGGCCGGATCATTTGGCGGCCCGTTGCGTTTCATTGATGACAGGCTCTTTCATGCTGGCGACATTGTTCTGGGCCTTTCTGGCCTCTCTTTCCTATATCGGGGCAACTCTTGTGATGAAGCACTGGGCCGATCTTCCGCTTTGGGCGGGCGGTTCGGGGGCGCTGCTTTTGCTGGTGCTGGGCTGTGCGGCGGAAGTGGTGGTGCTGCAACGCGCCCGCTTTGCCGAGGTGGTGATCCTGATCATCTCGCTTGAGGTGGTGATGGCGCTTGCGCTGTCGCGGCACCTTCTGGGCGAAAGCTATGGCACGCGCGAGCTTCTGGGCATCCTTCTGCTGGGGGTCGGGGCGGGGCTGCTGCTGTGGCAGCCTGGGGTGGCCGAGGGGGCAGGGCAGACCGGCCCCGGCGCCCCGCGCGAAGTGCGGCAGGGCTGACACGCGGTTTTTGACCGTGATCAAGGCGGGATATGACGAATTGTGCCAAGGCTTCTGCTGTTCATGGTGCAGGGAGATCCGGATGGAAGATGCAAGACTGAAGGCAGAAGGTGCTGCCGTTGCTGGTGAAGATATCGCCGTGCTGGCGGAAGTGGCTGATGGGGTTCCCGGTGCCGTGCCGGATGAAGCAGATGGGGCAGGGGTAACGCCCGCCGCTGCCGATGCCCCCGCGCCCGTTGTGCGCCAAAGCCGCGGGCCGCGAAAATTTCCGGTAACCGATGCGTCGGTCGCGCGGGTGTTTGAAAGCGGACGCTATCCCTATGCCCGGCCGATGGCGCGGCGCGACTATGAGATGCAGAAGGCGCAGCTTCAGGCCGAATTGCTGAAGGTGCAGATCTGGGCGCAGGACACCGGGCAGAAGTTCGTGGTGCTGATGGAGGGGCGCGATGCGGCCGGCAAGGGCGGCACGATCAAGCGTTTCATGGAGCATCTGAACCCCCGCTATGCCCGGGTCGTGGCCCTGACCAAGCCGACCGAGACGGAAAAGGGCCAATGGTTCTTTCAGCGCTATATCAACCACCTGCCGACGGCGGGGGAAATGGTCTTCTATGACCGCAGCTGGTATAACCGCGCCGGGGTGGAACGGGTGATGGGCTTCTGTTCCCCTTCGGAATACCTTGAATTCATGCGCGAGGTGCCCGAGCTGGAGCGGATGCTGGTGCGCAGCGGGATCAGGCTTTACAAATACTGGTTCTCGGTCACGCGGGATGAACAGTTGCGCCGCTTCGTTGCCCGCGAGACCGATCCCTTGAAAATGTGGAAGCTGTCGCCCATCGACAAGGCCAGCCTTGACAAGTGGGACGACTACACCGAGGCGAAGGAGGCGATGTTCTTTTACACCGACACCGCCGATGCGCCCTGGACCATCGTGAAGTCGAATGACAAGAAACGCGCCCGGCTGAACTGCATGCGGCATTTCCTTTCGTCGATCGATTATCCGGGCAAGGACGAGGCGGTGATCGGCGACGTGGATCCGCTGATCGTGGGCCATGCCGCGCAGGTGATCGGCGGGGCGGGGCATATTCTGGATACCGCCCAGCATCCGGTGCTGCGCAAGGGCTGAAAGCGAAGGGCAGACGGGAATGTGGGATGCGCGCTATGCTGCGGCCGAGGGGTATCTTTTCGGGACCGAGCCTTCGGGTTTTGTCCGGGCTCGGGCCGGGGTGCTTTCGCCGGGCGCGCGCATCCTGTGCCTTGCCGATGGCGAGGGGCGCAATTCCGTCTGGCTGGCCGGGCAGGGCCACCGGGTGACGGCCAGCGAACAATCCGGCGTGGCGCTGGAAAAGGCCCGTGCGCTGGCCGCGGCGCGCGGTGTTTCGGTGCGGTTCGTGCAGGAAGACATCGAGACGGCGCCATGGCCGGAGGCGGCCCATGATGCCGTTCTGGGGGTGTTCATCCAGTTTGCA
This sequence comes from Paracoccaceae bacterium, assembly GCA_023260935.1. Lineage (GTDB taxonomy): Bacteria > Pseudomonadota > Alphaproteobacteria > Rhodobacterales > Rhodobacteraceae > Pseudotabrizicola. The sequence goes on along the minus strand of JALQTL010000304.1, from coordinate 4,574 downwards.
CCGCCCGGGTTGCGGGCGGCCATTCATGCGGGCATCCGGCGCACGCTGGTGCCGGGGGGGTTAGTGCTGCTGCATGGATATGCGCCGCGCCAGATTGCCAATGGCACGGGCGGGCCGCGGGCGGTGGAGAACCTTTACACGCTGGACGGGCTGGCCGCCGATTTTCCGGGCTGGGAGGTTCTGGTTGCCGAGGATTACGATGCTGATCTGGCGGAAGGCACGGGGCATCATGGCAAATCGGCGCTGATCGATTTCATCGCGCGCAAGCCTTGACTGGCAAAGCGGCTGTCGACGCATTAGCTTGGCCTCTGTTCGGAATGCCAAGGGGGGTGACGGGGGCTGATGCTGAACATCCGGCCGATCATGCTGCTTGGCGCCCTTGCCCTGCCGATGCCGGCGGTGGCGCATCCGCATGTCTTTGTCGATGCCACCATCGAGGTCATTTTCGGCTCTGACGGGCGGGTCGAGGCGCTGCGTATCGGTTGGGCCTATGATGATCTGTTTTCCCTGACCTATCTGGCCGAAAACGGGTATGATCCCGATTTCGACGGCGTGCTGGATGCGGCGGAACAGGCGCGTCTGGTGGGTTTCGACATGGGCTGGGATGGGGATTTTCCCGGCGATACCTATGCTTTGCTGGGGGACGAGCCGCTGGGCCTGTCGCGCCCCGAGGCTGCGACGGCCGCGCTGGAAGGGGGGCGTCTGGTATCTTCGCATCTGCGGCGGTTTGCCGAGCCGGTGGATCTGGCAGGCCGGGAACTGGTGGTGCAGGTTTATGATCCGTCCTTTTACACCGATTACACCATTGTGGCGGTGCCTGTCCTGACCGGGGGCGGGACTTGTCGCGTGCAGGTCTTCGAGCCGGACCGAGATGCGGCGGATGCCCGCTTGCAGGCAGCGCTGGAGGAACTGGCGGGCAGTTCGGATACCGAGGCCGAGTTTCCGGCGATTGGCGATGCCTATGCCGAAGAGGCGCGGGTGACATGCGCCGGACGCTGACGCTGGCAGGGCCGGCGCTGGCACTGGCGCTGGCGCTTGTCTGGCTTTCAGGGGCGCTGCGCCCGCTGGGGGATTGGGCCTTTGGCCAGCAGCGCGCCGTGCAGGATGCCCTTGCCGGGGCAGTGCGTGCGCTGCGGGGCGGGCAGCCGGGGGCCTGGGCGGTGTTGTTGGGCGTCTCTTTCTCTTACGGGTTCTTTCACGCGCTGGGGCCGGGGCATGGCAAGGTGGTGATCGGGGCCTATGGGGTGGCCCGCCGTGTGCCGATGGGGCGGCTGGCGGGGCTGGCCCTTGCCTCGTCGCTGGCGCAGGCGGGGGTGGCGATTGCGCTGGTCGCCCTTGGCGCGCGCTTGCTGGGCTGGACCCGGGCCGAGATGGAGGGGCTGGCCGAGAGCGCGATGCTGCCCCTGTCGCTGCTGCTGGTGGCCGGGCTGGGGTTGTGGCTTTTGTGGCGTGGCGCCCGCGGCCTGACAGGGCTGGGGCAGGGCACGGCCCATCACGCCGGTCACGAAGGCGGCCATCATCATCATTCCCTTGACCATGAACATGGTCAGGATTCCGATCACGATCACAATCACGATGGCGGGGCATTGTGCGGCTGTGGCCATGCGCATGGTCCGACGCCGGAGCAGGTGGCGCAGGTCCGGTCGCTGCGCGACGGGGTGCTGGTGGTGGCAGCGGTGGCGATGCGGCCCTGTTCGGGGGCGCTGTTCCTGCTGGTGCTGACCTTTGCGCTGGGTATCCCGCTGGCCGGGGTGGCAGGGGCGCTGGCCATGGGGCTTGGCACGGCGGTGCTGACTGTCGTGGTGGCCACCGCAGCGGTCTGGCTGCGCGAGGGGTCTTTGGCGGCCCTGCCGGGGGCGGCGTTGGCGCGCGCGGTGCCGGTGGCAGAGCTAGTGGCGGGCGCGCTGATCGCTGCCGTGTCGCTGGTGCTTTTCCTGCGGGCTGTCTGATCTTGCCCCGCTGCGCCTGCCCGCGTATGGCTGGGCGATGACACATGCAGCCTTATCCACGGCACCGCTGCCTGCGGCAGGCCATGGCCGCGCGATCCTTGCGCTGGGCCTGCCGCTGATTGGCAGCCATCTGGCGCAATTCGGGCTGCATGTCACCGATACAGTCATGCTGGGCTGGTATGGGGTGCTGCCGCTGGCGGCGGCGGTGCTTGGGGCCTCGAGCTTTTTTGTGATGTTCATCCTTGGCTCCGGCTTTGCCAAGGCGGTGATGCCGATGGTGGCGGCGGCACAGGCACGCGGTGACGAGGTGCAGGTGCGCCGGGTAACGCGGATGGGCCTGTGGCTTTCCATTCTGTTCGGGGTGCTGATCTATCCGGTTTTCTGGTGGTCCGAGGCGGTGTTGCTGGCGCTGGGGCAGAAGCCCGAGGTGGCGGCGCTGGCGCAGGAATACCTGCGCATCGCGGGGCTGGGAATGATCCCGTCTTTGCTGGTGATGGTGCTGAAAAGCCATCTGGCGGCGCTGGAGCGCACACAGGTGGTCTTGTGGGTGACGGTGGCGGCGGTGCCGTTGAACGCGGCGGTGAACTGGGCGCTGATCTTTGGCAACTGGGGTGCGCCGGAGCTGGGCGTGGCGGGGTCGGCCATTGCCACGGTGCTGATCCAGATCCTGTCGCTGATGATCTTGTGCCTTTACGCGGCGTTGCTGCCGAAGCTGCGCCATTACCAGCTGTTCATCCGCTTCTGGCGCCCGGACTGGCACGCGTTCCGCGATGTCTTCCGGCTGGGCTGGCCGATGGGGCTGACCGGGCTTGCCGAAAGCGGGATGTTTCAGGCCAGCGCGCTGATGATGGGCTGGATCGGCACGGTGGAACTTGCCGCCCACGGCATTGCGATGGAGATCACGGCGCTGACCTTCATGGTGCATGTGGGCCTGTCGAACGCGGTGACGGTGCGCACGGGGCGGCTGTCGGGCGAGGGCGATATTGCCGGTCTGCGGCTGGGGGCCAAGGTGGGGGTGGCGATGTCGGTCCTGTTTGCCGCGATCACCATGGTGTTCTTCCTGACACTGCCGGTGCCGATGATTTCCGTTTTCATCGACCCGGCAGAGCCTGCACGCGGGGCGATCATCGCCATCGGCACCGCCCTTCTGGTCTGTGCCGCGCTGTTCCAGTTTGCCGACAGCATGCAGGTGATGGCGCTGGGCCTGCTGGCCGGGGTGCAGGATACGCGGGTGCCGATGGTGCTGGCCTCGGTCAGTTACTGGCTGATCGGGATACCGGCCAGCTATGTGCTGGCGTTTCAGCTGGGCTTTGGCGCGGTGGGTCTGTGGCTGGGGCTGGTGATCGGGCTGGCGGCGGCGGCGATCAGCCTGATGGCGCGGTTCTGGCTGCGACTGCCCAAGGGCTGAGGCGCCCCCGGGTCGTGGCCGGCGCGCCCCGCCGCCTTTTGAGTATTTGGAAAAGGTGCAAGGCCGATAGCGCTTGAGAGGTGCGGGAGCGCGCGCTATCTGGGGCGCGAATGCCGAAGGAGGCCGCCCCGATGCCGATGTTCCTTTCCAGCCGTGAGGCCGATTTCGAGGCCCGTTTTGCTGCCCTTCTGGGGATGAAGCGGGAAGAGGCCGAGGATGTGGATCAGGCCGTGGCCGCGATCATCGCCGATGTGCGGGCGCGGGGCGATGCGGCGGTGCTGGAGCTGACCGCGCGCTTTGACCGGCTGGAGCTGACGGCGGAGAGGCTGGTGTTTTCGAAGGCCGAGATTGCGGCCGAGGTGGCGAAGGTGTCGCCCGAGGACCGGGCGGCGCTGGAACTGGCGGCGGCGCGTATCCGTGACTATCACGAAAGGCAAAGGCCCGAGGACGCAAGCTGGACCGATGCGGCGGGGGCGCGGCTGGGCTGGCGCTGGACGCCCGTGTCGGCGGCGGGGCTTTATGTGCCGGGGGGGCTTGCGTCCTATCCTTCCAGCGTGCTGATGAATGCCATTCCGGCCAAGGTGGCGGGGGTGGGGCGGCTGGCGATTGCCTGTCCGACGCCGGGGGGCGTGGTCAATCCGCTGGTCTTGCTGGCCGCAGAAATTGCCGGGGTGGATGTGGTTTACCGGATGGGGGGCGCGCAGGCGATTGCGGCGCTGGCCTATGGCACCGAGACCGTGGCGCCGGTGGACAAGATCACCGGGCCGGGCAATGCCTTTGTGGCAGCGGCCAAGCGGCGGGTGTTCGGGCGCGTGGGGATCGACATGATCGCGGGGCCCTCGGAGGTGCTGGTGATTGCCGATGCGGGCAATGACGCGGACTGGATCGCGCTGGATCTGCTGAGCCAGGCCGAGCATGACGAAAGCGCGCAAGCCATCCTGATCACCACGGATCCTGCCCTTGGGGCGGCCGTGGCGGCGGCGGTGGAGGCGCGGTTGGAAACGCTGGAGCGGCGGGCCATCGCGGGGGCAAGCTGGCGTGACAATGGCGCGGTGATCGTGGTGGAGACGCTGGATCAGGCGGCCGATCTGGCCAACCGGATCGCCCCCGAGCATCTGGAGATCATGGTCGAGGATGCCGACGCGCTGGCGGCTAAGATCCCCCATGCCGGGGCAATTTTCCTGGGCCCGTGGACGCCCGAGGCGATTGGCGATTAC
>JALQTL010000265.1 GCA_023260935.1 Paracoccaceae bacterium | reverse complement strand
ATGACGATCCTGATGACCCGCACCCGCTTTGGCCGCTATGTCTTTGCCATCGGCGGCAACCCCGAGGCGGCGGCGCTTGCCGGCATCAACACCCGCTGGATGACGCTGAAAATTTTTGCGCTGATGGGCATGCTGACCGGCCTTGCCGCGATCATCGCCTCGGCACGCCTGAATTCGGCCACCAACGCGCTTGGCACGCTGGACGAACTATACGTCATCGCCGCGGCCGTCATCGGCGGCACATCGCTGGCCGGAGGCGTGGGCACGATCTATGGCGCCATCCTTGGCGCGCTGGTGATGCAAAGCCTGCAATCGGGCATGGTGCTGATCGGCTTTGATGCCGCCATCCAGCGCATTGTCGTCGGCGTGGTCCTCGTTCTCGCCGTCTACCTTGACAACCTCTACAACAGCCGCAGGAAGTGAGGGGCGCCATGACGTCTGGAAATCCGAACAAGGGCACCCCGCTGGTCGAGCTGCGCGACATCTCGATCTCTTTCGGGGGGATCAAGGCGGTCGATCACGTTTCGGTCGATCTGTATCCCGGCGAAGTGGTGGGCCTTCTGGGCCACAACGGGGCGGGCAAGTCCACGCTGATCAAGTGCCTGTCGGGCGCCTATCAGAAGGACGCGGGCGAAATCTACATCAGCGGCAAGAAGGTCGAGATCGAAAGCCCCCGCGATGCACGCCGCTACAACATTGAAACCATCTATCAGACGCTGGCGCTGGCCGACAATCTGGATGCCGCGTCGAACCTGTTTCTGGGGCGCGAACTGGTAAGTGCGGCGGGGTTTGTCGATGATGCCAAGATGGAAGCCGAAACCCGCAAGATCATGGGCCGGCTGAACCCAAACTTCCGCAAGTTCAACGTGCCGGTTTCGGCGCTTTCCGGCGGGCAGCGCCAATCCGTCGCCATTGCAAGGGCGGTCTATTTCAACGCCAAGATCCTGATCATGGATGAACCCACCGCCGCGCTTGGCCCGCACGAGACGCAGATGGTGGCCGAGCTTATTCAGGAGTTGAAGCGGCAGGGCCTTGGCATCTTCCTGATCGAGCATGACATTCACGCAGTCATGGATCTGTGCGACCGCGCCGTGGTGATGAAGAACGGCCAGCGCGTCGGCTGCGTGAACGTGGGCGAGGTCAGCGATGATGATATCCTTGGCATGATCATCATGGGCAAGAAACCTCCGCAGGCCTATTGATGTTCATCGGTCTTGATCTGGGGACATCGGGGCTGAAGGCCGTCCTGATGACAGAGGCACAAGAGGTGGTGGCCGAGGCCACCGCCCCCCTGACCGTCAGCCGCCCCCGCGAAGGCTGGAGCGAGCAGGCCCCCGCAGACTGGATCGCGGCGGCGGAAACGGTGTTCGACAGGCTGGCCCCCTTTGGGCTGGCTGGGGTGCGGGCAATCGGGCTTTCGGGCCAGATGCACGGCGCAACCCTTCTTGATGCCAGCGACGAGGTGCTGCGCCCCTGCATCCTGTGGAACGATACCCGCAGCCATGAAGAGGCTGCCGAACTGGACGGCGACCCGATGTTTCGGCGGCTGACCGGCAACATCGTCTTTCCCGGCTTTACGGCACCAAAGCTGATGTGGGTGGCCCGGAACGAACCCGCGATCTTTGCGAAAGTGGCAAAGGTTCTTCTGCCAAAGGACTACCTCCGGCTTTGGCTGACGGGTGACCATGTGGGCGAAATGTCGGATGCGGCGGGTACCAGTTGGCTGGATACCGGCGCACGCGACTGGGCGGACGATCTTCTTGCCGCAACCGGGCTGTCACGCGACCAGATGCCCCGGCTGGTTGAGGGGTCAGAGGTTTCAGGAACCCTGCGCGCCGCGCTTGCCGGGCGGTGGGGCCTGCCCAAGGGGGTGATCGTGGCCGGCGGTGGGGGTGATAATGCTGCTGCCGGTGTTGGCGTGGGGGTGGTGCGCGCGGGTGAGGCCTTTGCCAGCCTTGGCACATCGGGTGTGCTGTTCGCGGCCAATGACGGCTATCAGCCGGATGCGCAGACGGCCGTGCACACCTTTTGTCATGCGCTGCCGGGCACATGGCACCAGATGGGGGTCATTCTGGCCTGTACAGATGCGCTGAACTGGTTTGCCGGGCTGGCAGGCAGCGATGCCGCCGCGCTGACCAGCGGGCTGGGCGCCCTTCAGCCCCCCGGCAAAACGCTGTTCCTTCCTTATCTGGGCGGAGAGCGCACCCCCCTGAACAGTGCCAGCATCCGCGGGGCCTTCATCGGGCTGGAACATGCCACCGACCGCGCCGCCGCCACTCGCGCCGTGTTGGAAGGCGTGACCTTCGCCTTCCGCGACTGCCGCGATGCGCTTGCCGCCACCGGCACAAGGCTGGAAAAGCTGCTGGCCGTGGGCGGGGGATCACGGTCGGACTACTGGCTGAAAGCCCTTGCCACGGCGCTGGACTGCCCGGTGCAGGTGCCAGTGGCCGGGGATTTCGGCGGGGCCTTCGGTGCGGCACGGCTGGCGCTGATGGCGGCCACCGGCGCCGGGGCCGAGATTGCCACCCTGCCCCGCATCGCCCGGGAACTGGCCCCGGATACCCGCCTGAAAGACGCCTTCGACGCGGGCCACGCCCGCCATATCGCCGCCCGCAACGCCATTGGAAGCCTGACATGACCGACTACTTCAAGAATATCCCCCAGATCACCTATCAGGGCCCCGGGGCCACCAGCGAATTCGCGTTTCGCCATTACAACCCGGATGAGCTGGTGATGGGCAAGCGGATGGAAGATCACCTGCGCTTTGCCGTCGCCTACTGGCACAGCTTTGCCTGGCCGGGGGGCGATCCCTTCGGCGGGCAAACGTTCGAGCGCCCGTGGTTCGGTGATGGCATGGCGCTGGCCAAGCTGAAGGCCGACATCGCCTTCGAGATGTTCGATATTCTGGGCCAGCCCTTCTATTGTTTCCACGATGCCGATGCCCGGCCGGAAGGGGCGACCTTTGCCGAAAGCCTGAAGAACCTGAACGAGATCGTCGATTACCTTGGCGAAAAGCAGGTGCATCACAAGGCAAAGCTCTTGTGGGGCACGGCGAACCTGTTTTCGCACCGGCGCTGGATGGCGGGGGCGGCCACGAACCCCGATCCCGATGTCTATGCCTACGCCGCTGCCACGGTAAAGGCGAACATGGATGCAACGCAGCGTCTGGGCGGGCAGAACTATGTGCTGTGGGGCGGGCGCGAAGGCTATGAAACGCTTCTGAACACCGATCTTGCGGCCGAGCGTGCCCACGCCGGGCGCTTCCTGCAACAGGTGGTGGAATACAAGCACAAGATCGGCTTCAAGGGCGCGATCCTGATCGAACCGAAGCCGCAGGAACCTTCAAAGCACCAGTATGACTATGATGTGGCCACGGTTTATGGCTTCCTCAAGGATTTCGGCCTGGAAAAAGAGGTTCAGGTCAACATCGAACAGGGCCATGCCATCCTGGCCGGCCATTCCTTCGAGCATGAGATCGCGATGGCGGCCAGCCTTGGCATCTTCGGGTCGATCGACATGAACCGCAACGATTACCAGTCGGGCTGGGATACCGATCAGTTCCCGAACAACCATGCCGAAAAGGCGCTGGCTTTCTATGAAATCCTGCGGGCGGGGGGCTATACCACGGGCGGCACGAATTTTGACGCCAAGATCCGCCGTCAAAGCCTTGATCCCGAAGATCTGATCCTCGCCCATGTGGGCGGCATGGATATCTGTGCCCGGGCCCTGAAGGCCGCCGCGGCAATGCTGGAAAGCGGAGAGCTGGAGGGCGCGCGCAAGGCACGCTATGCGGGCTGGGAAACTCCGGCGGCTCAGGCGATGTTGGCGGGCACGCTGGAAGCCGCCGCCGCGCGGGTTACAGCCGAAAAGATTGAACCACAGCCAAAATCAGGCCGGCAAGAGCGGCTTGAGAACCTGTGGAACAAATACATCTGACGCCAAGCGCGGAAACCGAAAGGGCGCCGGGCACGGGTTCCGGCGCCCTGTTTCATTTCGGTTGACCGGCCCCACCGGTGCCCCGGTACGTCAGTTCCGCATTGATCGCCCCGCCCAGCAGGATTGCCCAGACGCTGAGGTAAAGCCACATCAGCAGAGCCGCAACCGCGCCGATGGATCCGTAGACCCGGTTGTAACTGTCGAAATTCGCCAGATAGGTGGAAAAGGCAAAGCTGACGGCCGACCACCCCGCCGCCGCCACGATTACCCCCACACTGACCCAGGGCCGGCCCAATTCATCCGGCAGGTTGGGGCCAAAGCGATAAAGGATCGCGAGGCAGGTCAGCACCAGCAGGAACATCGCCCCCCAAGGCAGCACCCTGACGATCCAACCTTCCAGCGCGCCCAAGGCGACATGGTTCAGGATCAACGGCACCGCAATCACCGTGGCAAGCCCGACGAACAGTGCAAAGATCAGCGCAAGCGTCAGCACGAAATCGATGATCAGCCCCCATAAAAAGCCGCGCGGCTTTGCCCGGTGAACGACATCGAGGCCAGAAATCAGCGCCGCCACCCCTGCCCGCGCGGAATAAAGCGCGATCAGGACCGTGATCACCGTGGCCCAGCCGATGGCGGCGCGGGGGGCTGTCAGCAGCCCGATCACCTGATCATGCACCAGCGCCGCAGCATCGGCGGGCAGGAACTTCTCTCCCACCTCCAGATAGGTGGCGATCACCGCCGGATCGGCCACCAGGCTCCAGATGGCAACACTGGCGGCGAGGCCGGGAAAGACCGCGAACATGGCGTAAAATGCCACGCCGGCGGCAATCAGGCCGAAGTGGCCTTCGCCCACACGGCCCCAGACAGCCAGAAGAAAACGCCCCAGACGGGCAAACGAACGGATCATCACCGCAGTGTGCGCAACCCCGCGCGCGAGCGCAACTTGCCCTTGCGCGTGACAGATGAGAAGGTGCCCACCAAGAGGAGACAGCAATGACCTACACACCGGCCGCCGACCGCTATTCCCGCATGATCTATCGCCGCTGTGGCGCTTCGGGGCTGAAACTGCCGGCGATCAGCCTTGGACTGTGGCACAACTTCGGCCATGACACACCGCATCAGGTAAAACGCAGCATCTGCCGCACTGCCTTTGACCATGGGATTACCCATTTCGATCTCGCCAACAACTACGGCCCGCCCCCCGGCAGCGCTGAAGAAGCCTTTGGCGATATCCTTAAAACCGATTTTGCCGGCTATCGGGATGAACTGATCATCAGCTCCAAGGCCGGCTACCTGATGTGGAACGGCCCCTATGGCGAATGGGGCAGCCGGAAATACCTGATCGCGTCCTGCGATCAAAGCCTGAAGCGGATGGGGCTGGATTACGTCGACATCTTCTATTCTCATCGCTTTGATCCGGAAACGCCGCTGGAAGAAACGATGATGGCGCTGGATCACATCGTCCGGTCGGGCCGGGCGCTTTATGTGGGCATTTCCAGCTATTCCAGCGCCAAGACGCGCGAAGCGGCGGCAATCCTGAAGGAACTGGGCACGCCCTGCGTGATCCACCAACCCAGCTACAACATCCTCAACCGATGGGTGGAAAAGGATCGGCTGCGCGAAACACTGGCAGAGCTTGGGATCGGGTCCATCGCCTTCACGCCGCTGGCACAAGGTATCCTGACCGGAAAATATCTGGGCGGCATTCCCGAAGGCAGCCGCGCCAGCCAGGGCAAAAGCCTTGATCCGAAGACCATCACCCCGCGGGCGCTTGACTCCGTGCGCGCGCTGAACGCCATCGCCGAGGCCCGGGGGCAGACGCTGGCCCAGATGGCCCTGGCTTGGGTTCTGCGCGACGGGATGATCACCACGGCGTTGATCGGCGCCTCGCGCCCTGAACAGGTGATCGACTGCGCCGGCGCGATTGGCAACCTGAGCTTCACGGCCGAGGAACTGGCCCGGATCGACACAGTTGCCGCCGAGGAAGACATCAACCTTTGGGCCCGGTCTTCAGCCGAGTAATCGTTAAAATCGCAACCTTTAATCTGGTGTTCACCCCACTTCCCTATACCCGGAAGTGGGTGTGAATTATCGGGTGTGTGGATGGCAAGGCAGACAAATGCCGCGCCAGTCATCATCAAGCGCAAGAAGAATGTGATCGCGGGGGGCCACCATGGGGGCGCCTGGAAGGTGGCTTATGCCGACTTCGTCACCGCGATGATGGCCTTTTTCATGCTGATGTGGCTGCTGGGTGCGACAACGGAAAAACAACGCAAGGGGATTGCGGATTATTTCAATCCGACAATCGCCATCAACCGGGTCTCTGGCGGGGGCGAAGGCGCCTTTGGGGGTGACTCTGTGCTGGCCGATCAGACGCTGGCCAAGAACGGCATCGGATCAGCGGCCGACCGACCTGAGGAAACCGGCCCGGCCGCCGGGATGAAAGGGCAGGATCCTTCCGCGCAGGCCCTGCTGGCCGATATGGAAGCAAGGTTTCTGGCCCGGACCGGCGAAAGCATGACGATGGAGCGTTTGATGCGCCATGTGGTCACGCGGGTAACGGACGAAGGGTTGGTGATCGAACTGTTCGATCTGCCCGATGCCCAGCTCTTTGAAGGCGAAACGGCCGCGCCGACCGAACATCTGAAACTTCTGGCAGAAGTGCTGTCGGACGTTCTGACCTCTACCGAAAATGCGCTTGCGGTGAACGGGTATGTCAGAAGCTACCCGCTGGTGCTGCTGGGAAATCCTGTCTGGCCCCTGTCATCCGACCGGGCCGCGACGCTGCGCCGACTGATGGTCGAGGCAGGCACGGCCGAGCGGCGGATTCAGCGCACTACCGGCTTTGCCGACCGAAAGCCTGCTGTGGCAGACCCGACCGCCAACCGGAACAATCGCATCGAGATCGTGCTTTTGCGCCAGAACCGCTGAACTCGATCAAGTTTTATCTGTTAGCTGGGCATTAATCGGCTTCCTGCAGGGTGCGATGCATATGACGGCATCGACCTTGGAAAGGCGGCTTGGATGACGATTTCTTCTTCGCTCAATGCAGGGGTGGCCGGGTTGAATGCGAATGCAACCCGACTTGCCACCATTTCAGACAACATCGCGAACTCTTCGACCTTTGGCTACAAGCGCGCATCGGCCGAATTCGAAAGCATGATCATTTCCAATGCCGGTGGGGCAGGTTCCTATTCGGCGGGGGGGGTTCGTGCCTCGACCTTCCGCATGGTAGAAGAACGCGGCGCCCTTGTCGGCACGGCAAACGCGCTGGATCTGGCAGTTTCCGGCCGCGGCATGCTGCCGGTCATGCCGGCGGTATCGATGCGGGCGGGGCCCGGGGAAATGCCGCTGATGATGACCACGACGGGCGCGTTCCGGACAGATGCAACCGGCACCCTGCGCACGGAATCCGGGTTGGTGCTGCTGGGCTGGCCCGCGAATGCGGATGGCGAGATCCCCACGTTTCCGCGCGACACGATCTCGGGCCTTGAACCGGTGGTCATCAACACGAACCAGACGGCGGGCGACCCCACCACCACCATGTCGTTGGGGGTCAACCTGCCCGCCACGGAAACGGCCTTTGATGCGTCGGGGACCACCCTGCCCTTGTCGGTGGAATATTTCGGCAACCTTGGTACTTCGGAAACCCTCGATATTTCCTTCACCCCCATCATTCCGGCAACCGGTTCGTCAAACAGCTGGACGATGGTGGTGCGTGACAGCGCCTCGGGCGGGGCGGTGATCGGGGAATACACGCTGGTGTTTGACGATAGCCGCGGATCGGGCGGCACGCTGGCTTCTGTCACCACGCTGTCTGGCGGGCCTTTCGATCCGGCCACGGGTGCCCTGAACCTGACTGTTGCGGGCGGCCCGATGACCGTGGGCATCGGCCGGGTGGCTGATCCCAACGGGCTGACGCAGCTTTCCGACAGTTTCGCCCCTGTGGCGATCAGCAAGGACGGATCACCCGTAGGCAACCTGACCGCTGTGGAGGTGGACAAGAATGGCTACATCATGGCCACCTATGACACCGGGTTCATCAAGCGGATCTATCAGATCCCGCTGGTGGACGTGCCCAATGTGAATGGCCTGACCGCACTGGACAACCAGACCTACCAGGTCTCTCCGAAATCGGGATCGTTCTTCCTGTGGGACGCGGGCGAAGGGCCAACCGGGGAAATCGTGGGCTTCGCGCGCGAAGGATCGGCCACCGATGTTGCCGCCGAACTGACGGCCCTGATCCAGACCCAGCGCGCCTATTCGTCCAACGCCAAGGTGATTCAGACGGTGGACGAAATGTTGCAGGAAACCACCAACATCAAGCGCTGAAAGGGCTGAGTGATGAGCATGTCTGCCGCCTTTTCCTCGGCCCTGTCCGGGCTGACGGCTTCTTCGCGCATGGCCAATGTCACCTCGTCGAACATCGCCAATGCGCTGACCGAAGGATACGGGCGGCGCGAGGTCCAGCTTTCGCCCCGCCTGATCGGAATGACCGGGACAGGCGTGGCCGTGTCTGGCGTGACGCGATCCGAAAACCCTTATCTGCAGGGCGAAATGCGCGAAGCTTCGGCCGGCGAAGCCTTTGCAAGGGAACGGTCTTCCTTCCTGACCTCGCTGGAACGCATGCTGGGCACAAGTGAGGATGCCGGATCGCTTTCAGCCCGGATCACGGCGTTTGAACGCAGTCTGGTCGAGGCTGCCGCCCGTCCCGAGGCAGAGGCCCGGCTTGCTGCCGTGCTGGATGCCGCCGACGCCATCACCACGAAACTGAGGACCACGACGCGCAGCTTGCAAGAGGCCCGGCAGGATGCCGATCGAAGGATTGCCGCCGATGTCGAAACGCTGAACGCCTCACTGTCGGCGGTGTCGCGTCTGGGTAGTCAGATCCGGTCGCTCAGGGCCACGGGGGGCGATATATCGGCCCTTCTCGATCAACGCCAGATCTACATCGACCGGATCTCAACCATCATCCCGGTGAAAGAAATCGCGCGCGAGAACGACCAGATTGCCCTGATGACCACGGGCGGAAC
>JALQTL010000237.1 GCA_023260935.1 Paracoccaceae bacterium | reverse complement strand
GGTATATCTCGACCGGGGGTGGTGCCTTTCTCGAGTTTCTGGAAGGCAAGACACTGCCAGCGGTTGACGCCCTGCAAAACAAGGACCGCTTCTCGATCCTGCTGATCCTCGGGATCGCGGTGAATTTCTTTCTCTACCTTGCGGTCAACCTGTCGATGGTCATGGGCCTTGCGCCGGTGGTGGGGGTGCCCCTGCCCTTCCTTTCCTACGGCGGTTCGGCCATGCTGGTGCTTCTGGTGGCCTTCGGCCTGATCCAGAGCGCCCATGTCCACCGACCGAGATGATGCAAAGATGACAACCGTTCTGTTCGCCGCCCCAACCCTTTGGGACGAATACCGTGAAGAATTGCCCGCAGCATTGGCCGAAGCGGGGGTAAAGGCCGATCTGGTGCTGGAAGCCGCACCTGAAATGGTGGATTACATCGTCTATGCGCCCTCGGCCCCCTTGCAGGATTTCACCCCCTTCACCCGGACAAAGGCCGTGCTCAGCCTCTGGGCCGGGGTGGAACGCATCGTTGGCAACGCCAGTCTGACGCAACCTCTGTGCCGGATGGTCGATCCGGGCCTTACCGAAGGCATGGTGGAATGGGTGGTGGGCCACGCCCTGCGCCATCACCTCGGGATGGACCGGCACATCGTCAATCCCGACCATGTCTGGAACCCCATCTGCCCGCCCCTTGCGCGGGACCGCAAGGTTACCCTGCTGGGCTTGGGCGAACTTGGCGCCGCCTGCGGGCAGGCCCTTGCCCGACTGAACTTTCCTGTCACGGGTTGGAGCCGAAGCCCCCGCCAGATCCCCGGCCTGCGCTGCCTGTCCGGGCCCGACAGACTTGCCGAAGCCCTGACTGGGGCCGAGATCGTGGTCACCCTTCTGCCACGCACCCCGCAGACGGAAAACATCCTGAACGCAGAAACCCTGGCGCTGATGGCCCGCGGCGCCGTGGTGCTGAACCCGGGGCGGGGCGCACTGATCGACGATGCCGCCCTTCTGGCCGCCCTCGATGCCGGCCGGATCGGCCATGCCACGCTGGATGTCTTCCGCGTTGAACCCCTGCCGGCCGATCATCCGTTCTGGGCCCATCCAAAGGTCACCGTCACCCCGCATATCGCGGCCGATACCCGCGCCGCCTCGGCTGCCCGCGTCATCGCAGAAAACATCCGCCGGGGCGAGGCTGGCGAACCCTTCCTGCATCAGGTCAACCGCAGTCTGGGCTACTGACCCCCTTTCCCTGCCCGGAATATGCCGGGGCGGCGGGGCAGCGCCCCAAGCCGGAGCCAAGAGCCGAAGGCGCCGCAGGTGACACGAAGGGCGTGCGGCGCCAGCGGACCCGCCTGAAAACCGACCGAGGGCGTCGCGGACTGAATAGACCGGCCGCGGCCCCCTGCCCTCTGATGCGGCAAGGACAAAAGGCACCCGACATGAGCGGGGGCACGGAGGGCTTTGTCAGATGCGCTATGGAACGGGTGTGGTTCTGGTGATCATCGCCGCAACTCTGTGGTCACTGATGGGCCTGATGATCCGCCAGATCGAGGTCGCCGGCACTTGGGCTGTGCTGTTCTGGCGGTCGGCCGGGGTGATCCCCGTGCTTCTGGCCGTGATCTGGTGGCGCTCGGGCGGGCAGGTTCTGGCGCGGTTGCACGGCGTGGGCCTCGCCGGTGTGATCGGCGGGCTTGGCCTTGTCTTTGCCTTTGCCGGGGCGATCTTTGCCATCCAGGCCACCACGGTTGCCAATGCCGTCTTCCTTTTCTCGGCCTCGCCCTTTCTGGCGGCGGTGCTGGGCTGGCTGATCCTGAAGGAGCCCGTTCGAAAAGCCACATGGATCGCCATCCTGCTGGCCGGTGTGGGGATGTTCATCATGGTGCGCGAAGGGCTGGCGGCGGGCGCGCTTGCGGGCAATCTGGCAGCCCTGCTCTCGGCTCTTGGGTTTGCCGTCTTCACCCTTGCCCTGCGCTGGGGCAAGCTTTCCGACATGATGCCAGCCGTGGTGCTGGGGGCAGCATTTTCCATGATCGTGGCAGGTGTCGCCGCGCCGGTCATGGGCACGGGACTTGCGGCCCCCCCGCGTGACATGGCCATTTCTGTCGCCATGGGCGCCATCATCCTTGCAACCGGCATGGCGCTTTACACCACCGGAAGCCGGGTCATCCCTGCCGCCGAACTGACACTGTTGTCGATGGTGGAGGTGATGCTGGCGCCGGTCTGGGTCTGGCTTGTGCTGGGGGAAACCGCATCGGCCGGCACCTTTCTGGGCGGCGCGGTGCTGTTGGCGGCGGTCGCGTTCAACGCCCTTTCAGGCGCGCGCAGAAAGCCGCTTGCCCCACCGCTGACCTAGCGGAACCGCCGGAAAAAGCGTGACCGGTCATATAGCGTTTCCAGACGTTTCAGGCGGCTTTCCGTTTCGGCCCAGGTCAGGCTTTGCACCGCAGATAGCAGGGTTTCGATCAGCACCAGAATGGAAACGGTGGAATCCCATGCACTGGGGGCCTCGATGTGGCAGGACAGGGTATGGCGGGCATGCGACGCGGCAGGGCTGACCCAGCGGTCGGTGACAAGGATCACTTCGGCCCCCTGTTCCACGGCCAGTTCCACCAGTTGCAGCACACTGTTTTCATAGCGCCGGATATCGAAGACCAACAGCACGTCACCCGCCTTCATGTCCAGCAAGGCCGGCGGCCATGTGTTCGACATGTCGGACAGCAGGGTCACTTCCGGGCGCACCACCTTCATCAGCGTCACGAAATAATCGGCCATGGCATGGGTGATCCGCCCGCCCATGGCATAGACCTTGCGGCCCTTGTCGGCCAGAAGATGCGAAACGGCATCGAATTCCGCATGGTTGATCTGGCCCAGCGTGGCCTGAAGATTGGCCACCACCGCATCGGCAAAGCGGTTCAGGATATGTGTGTCGGGCACCCCGCCCGCCCAACGGTCGTGCTTGGCCAGCGGAGAGATCAGCATCGCCTCCACCTCGGCCCGCAGGGCGCCCTGATAATCGGGGTATCCCTTGTATCCCAGTTTCTGGCACAGACGCACCACCGTTGGCGTCGAAACCTCGGCCGCGCGGGCAAGCGCGGTGATCGACCCAAGGGCCGCCACCGGATAATGGCTCAGGATATGGGTGGCCAACTGCCGTTCTGCCCGGGTCAGATCCGACAGTGCGGCCCGCATCTGGTCTTCGATGGTCATTCCAATATCCATCGCTTCCTTTCCGTCCTTCCGGGCCGGCACAATTTTCAGCCACATCTGCCCGCCACACAGGCAGGCCCGCCCCCAATTCTGCACCGGTTTCAGAAAATATTGTAACAGAAAAGTTCCAGAAGAAAAATTCTTGACAGAACCCGTCACGACAAGGGACGTTTGGCCAAGAACCAAGGGGAGGGGGAAGACTCGCGCCATGACCGCATCGGATGTGATGGACGCGACAGCCGGAAAGATTGCAGCCTTCGGCGCAGTCTTTGAAAATCGCGCCTCTGCGGGGCGGATCGTGCTGGTCTGCGAACATGCCTCGGCCCATATTCCGGCGCCTTGGGGCGACCTTGGGCTTTCGGGGGAAGCGCGGTTTTCCCATATCGCATGGGATCCCGGCGCCCTTGAACTGGCACGCGGCCTGTCGCAGCGGTTGGATGCCTGCCTTGTTCACGCCCCGGTCAGCAGGCTGGTCTATGACCTGAACCGCGCGCCCAATCAGCCGGGCGCCATGCCCGCCCGGTCGGAAGTGTTCGACATTCCCGGCAACGCCGCGATCGGGCCCGAAGAGCGCGCCGCGCGGACGGCGGCAATCTATGTGCCTTTCCACGATGACCTGCATGTCGAGATCTCGCGCCGGATGGCCCTTGGGCTGGCGCCGGTGATCGTCACCATCCATTCCTTCACCCCGGTCTGGTACGGCCAGCCCCGGGCAGTGGAATTCGGGGTGATCCATGATGCCGATGATCGGCTGGCCCGGGAAATCGTGGCCCATGCGCCCGAAGGGATGGTCACGCGCATGAACGAACCCTATTCCGCGGCCGATGGCGTGGCCCATACCCTGCGCCTTCAGGCCGGCCCCTATGGCCTGCCAAATGCCATGCTGGAACTGCGCAACGACCTGATCGCCACGCCCGGGATGGCCATGGCCATGGCCGACCGGCTGGCCCCCTGCCTTGCCGCGGCGCTTGCCGCACTGTCCGAGGGGCTGCGCTGATGCCGCGCGCCGCCATTGTCTTCGTGCGCCTTGTCGACCGGCTGAATTACGGCGTGGGTCGGTTCGCGATGTATCTGTTGTTCGTGCTGATGGCGATCCTGATGTGGTCCACCCTCAGCAAGGCGCTGTTCACCCCGTCGCTCTGGACACTGGAAATGGCGCAGTTCGTCATGGTGGCCTATTACATCCTTGGCGGGCCCTATGCGATGCAGGCCGAAGGCCACGTCAGGATGGACCTGTTCTATGCCAAGCAAAGCCCCGTGCGGCGGGCATGGTGGGATGCCTTCACGGTGATGGCGCTGATCTTCTATCTGGGCGTCATGCTTTATGGCGCGCTGGATTCCACGGTCTATGCCTTTGAATACAACGAACGCAGCCCCACCGCATGGCGACCCTACATGTGGCCGATCAAGGTTATCCTCTGCATCGGCTTTACCCTGATGCTGCTGCAAGCCCTGTCTTCGCTGATCAAGGACATCGCCACCATCCGCGGGGAGACGGTCTGATGTCTTACGAGATGATCGCCGCGCTGATGTTTTCGACCATGCTCCTGATGATGATGACGGGGCAGCGCGTCTTTGCCGTGATCGGCTTTGTGGCGGTGTTCTCGGCGCTGATGCTGTGGGGCACGGGCGGCGAGAGGATGGGCTTTTCCGCCAGCATGAAGCTGATGAAGTGGTATCCGCTGCTCAGCCTGCCGATGTTCGTCTTCATGGGCTATGTGATGAGCGAAGCGCGGCTGGCCGATGATCTTTACCGGATGTTCCACATCTGGTTTGGCCGCGTGCGGGGGGGGCTGGCCATCGGCACCATTTTGCTGATGGTGCTGATTTCCGCAATGAACGGGCTTTCGGTTGCCGGCATGGCCATCGGGTCCACCATTGCCCTGCCCGAACTGCTGCGACGCGGATATGACAAGCGGATGGTCACAGGCGTCATTCAGGCCGGGTCCAGCCTTGGCATCCTGATCCCGCCCTCGGTCGTGCTGGTGCTTTACGCGATGATCGCCCGCGCCCCGGTCAGCGAGCTTTGGCTGGCGGGCATCATCCCCGGGCTGATCATGGCAACGCTGTTCGTGGGGCTGATCGCGCTGCGCTGCGGCCTGCAACCCGAACTGGGCCCCGCGCTGACGGCCGAGGAACGCGCCAGCATCACCACGGCCGAAAAGATGCGGTCCCTGCGTGCGGGGGTTCTGCCCTTTGCCATCTTCGGTGGCATGATGGTGCCCTTCGTCTATGGCTATACCTCGCTTGTCGAAAGTTCGGTCATCGGGGTGCTGATGACGGTGCTGGGGGCTGTCCTGAAGGGGCGCTTCAACCTTCAGGTCTTTGAGACCGCCACCCGCAACACGCGGTTCATTTCCTGCATGTTCATGTGGGTGATCCTTGCCGCGCTGTCCTTTGGCGCGGTGTTTGATGGCCTGGGCGCGGTGAAGGCGGTGGAAAACCTGTTTGTCGATCAGCTTCACATGGGCCCCTGGACCATCCTGATCCTAATGCAGCTTTCCTTCCTGCTGATGGGCATGTTCCTTGACGATACCGCGATGCTGGTCATCGTGGCGCCGCTTTATGTGCCGCTGGTTGCCAGTCTCGATTTCGGCATGCCGCGGGCCGATGTGCTGATCTGGTATGGTGTTCTTTACACGATCACCTGCCAGATCGCCTATCTGACTCCGCCTTTCGGGTATAACCTGTTCCTGATGCGGGCCTTCGCGCCCAAAGAGATCACGATGGGCGATATCTACACTTCGGTGTGGCCCTTTGTTCTGGTGATGGTGGCGGCACTGGCCCTGCTGATGGCCTTTCCGCAGATCGTGCTGTGGCTGCCCAACATGATTTATCCCTGAGGCACGGACGAACCGTGCCCTTCCCCTGCAACTCGGAGGTTTGACCATGACTTCAAGACGTTCCTTCCTGACAAAAGGCGCATTGGCCGGGGCCGCCACCCTTGCCGCGCCAAGCGTGCTGCGCGCGCAAGAGGTGATCAAATGGCGGATGCAGACCTATGCCGGCGCGGCCTTGGCAGAGCAGGTCGTGAAGCCCGCCGTCGATATGTTCAACCGCATCGCCGCCGGCCAGATGGAAATCGAGCTTTTCACCGCCGACCAGCTTGTCCCCACTGGTGAACTGTTTCAGGCGATGCAGGCTGGCACCATCGATTGCGTGCAGTCCGATGACGACTCCATGGCCTCGCCCACCGAAGTGACGGTTTTTGGCGGCTATTTCCCGCTGGGCCTGCGCTATTCGCTGGATGTGCCGGTCCTGTTCAACAAATACGGGCTGAAGCCGTCAAGTTTTCAATCTTGGAGCTGGCGGCCGATTCCGATCGAAGTAGGACAGTGACAAATGGAGCCA